>BNXR01000026.1 GCA_025999735.1 Bacteroidia bacterium
CGCCCTACCGCTTAAAGTTCCGCTCGCCATCGATGGCTGCGGTGTCGGTGATGCCGTTGATATGCAAGGATGAAAAGATTTCAGACTTTATAGGTATCGGTGGGTCCATGGATTACGTTATTCCTGAAAATACGCCGCTTACTTATGCGTTTAGAATAGAGCCGTTTTAACAAAGTGCCTATTACGCTGATGGCAGGAGTGTTTCTAACTGTGACGTATGTTGTGTGAAGCGTAGGCAGATGACCAATAAATTGAACAGCCACGAATTGGATAGACTATGAATTGGACAGACTACGAATTGCTTGACAGTGGCGGTTTCGAGAAATTGGAGCGTTTCGGTCCTTACATAATTGCCCGTCCTGAGCCGCAGGCTATTTGGAATAAATCCTTGCCAGAAAAGGAGTGGCAAGCGCGTGCCGATGCGTATTTTCATGTCCCGAAGAAAACAGAAACGAAAAAAACGGACACCAGGGATACCAAGTACACCAGAGACACTAAGTACACTAAGAGTGAAGAGCGTGGGGAGTGGGTATTGAATCCACAAAAGCCACAGATGCCACCCCAATGGTATATCCATTACCAAAGTGGGGAACTGAAAATCCGTCTTCGCTTGGGGCTTACCTCTTTCAAACATCTCGGAGTATTCCCGGAACAGGCTGAAAATTGGGATTTTATCTATCAACAGGTCAGAAAGATGTCCTCTCCCCCATCTTCCCCCTCTCCCCCACCTCTATGTCGGGTGTTGAATCTTTTTGCTTATACGGGTGGTGCTTCGTTGTCAGCCCGCAGTGCGGGTGCTGATGTGACGCATATTGATTCCGTAAAACCCGTTATCACTTGGGCGCGAGAAAACATGGAGGCATCCGGTTTGGACGGCATCCGTTGGATTGTTGATGATGCGCTGAAATTCGCTCGCAGAGAAGTGAAACGTGGCAATACGTACAACGGTATCATCCTTGACCCACCGTCGTATGGGCGCGGACCGGAAGGTGAAAAATGGGTGCTCGAAGAAAATATCAACGAACTGCTGACTTATTGCGGTCAACTCTTGGAACGCGAAAACCGCTTCATCGTCTTAAACCTCTACTCCATGGGTTTGTCCGCTACCCTCGCTCGCACCGCCGTCAGACAACTTACCGGAACCTATAAAGAGGAACAGTTCGGAGAACTCTTTTTTACGGATTCATTCGATAAGTCGCTGCCCTTAGGCGTATTCTATCGAGGAGGAATTTAAGTGTAAAAAACTATTTTTAGCTTGGATATGTCGAATTTTTGAGCTAATTTTGCACGCCATGTTTTATAATTAGCATAGGTTAGCACAGTTTAGCACAAGTTTAGAATACAAGGAATGGTAAATTACAATCTAAAAATAGTGAACAAGGCTACTGCTTTACTTCTGTTGCTTTTTCTCTTTGTCGCCTTCGTGGCAAAGGCTCAGTCTGCCCACGAACTTTCTTTCCATGTTGGGGGGGGGATTTCCACACTTAATTATTCCCCTCCATCACTAAGTCCTCCTTTGGGTCTCGATTATGGACTCGGGATAAATCATGGTTTTGATTATACTTTTTTCTTCACTCCTCATTGGGGCATCTCAACAGGACTTAGTGCGGCGTACTTCAACGGCAAATATGAATGTGACAGTATTGGAATATATAGCACAAAAGACAACATTCTTTATACAGAGACGCATCAACTCATGCTACTCAACATTCCACTCATGCTACACTTTGAAACAGGGAAGTTTTATACAGCACTTGGCGGAAAAATAGGTTTCCCACTCATAGCCACGTACAAAAATGAATTGTCGCCTAAAAAAAATTCCAATGTCCCTAAACAGAGCGGTAGTGGGGAATTGGAACTAAAACCTGTCTTTTTTGCTTCTGCCGAAGTGGGCATGAAATGGCCGCTGTCAAGAAATACGTCCCTCTATACAGGAGTATATTTTGATTATGGGTTAAATGACATTATCAAAAAAGACATCATCGATGACCTCATCAAAGCGACGACCCCCTTGTCCACAGGTCTAAAAGTAGCAGTAGCCTTCGGAAAGCCGTCTGCAAAAAAAACAATTGAACCGGAGGAAACCACTGATTTGAACAGTATCCCTGAACCGCTTCGTGACACGGTCACTATCACTGTTGTCAAATATGACACGGTACAGATTTATACTCGTGACACTGTTTTTCAAGTTCTGGAGGTGGAAGACCCAAATACTGTAAAAGGAGAAATTGACCATTTACGGCAAGAAATTCAGAAAATGAGAGACAATATGGACGTAGAAGAAGCATTTGATAGGCTCGTAAAAAAAACGGGTGTAGGTCATTACCACCTTGTTGTAGGTAGTTTTCAAGATAAAGAGAATGCCGTAGAGTTGGCTGAAATGTTTATCCAAAGGGGTTTTGATGAAGCTAATCTGAGGATAGACAAAAATAAAGGTTGGTATCGGGTAGTCATATTGTCATTTAAAACATTCAGACCAGCAAATAATAAGAAAAACGAACTGAAAGATAGCGGTAATCCGATATATGAAGATATGTGGATACTGAGGGAGTAGTTTTTTAAAAATTAAGAAATTTAGAAATTTAGAAATTTAGGAATTAATTTGCTACATTCCTACATTCCTACATTCCTACATTCCTACATTCCTACATTCCTACATTCCTACATTCCTACATTCCTACATTCCTACATTCCTACATTCCTACATTCCTACATTCCTACATTCCTACATTTTATTTTTTTTATCTTATTTCTTGAATTTCCACTAATTTGTTTACAATCGCGTAGATGGTAAGCCCTGCGGGACTGTGTATTTGCAACTTGCGGGCGATATTGCGTCTATGTGTGATGACCGTATGCGCGGAAATAAACAATTTATCCGCCATTTCCTTGTTCGTATAGCCTTTGGCAACACAGCTGACAATTTCTTTTTCGCGCTCACTAAGCGTATATTGCTCATCAGTTGCTTCTGTTGTGGCCCCTTTTGAGACATTGGAGGCATTGGGATGCAATATGTTTTTTACGATTTGCATCCGTTTTTCCGGCTCACTTTCCAGCTCTTTTTCCAGCTTTTTCACTAAGGGAACGAAAATATTATCCTCTACATCGCAGTGCAAATTAAGGTCATTTTCGCAGCTATAAATATCGAATAATACACTATTTATCTGATGTATATTGGCATGTGAAGGGTAATACTTGGTGATGATACTCTTTAAATCGGACAATTTCTCGGCTATCTGGTCGTGTTTTTCTTCAAAAATACCAATATGATAGTTCTCCGGTTTTTCGCCTTTTAGTAAGGATGAAACATATTTAAACACAACTTTATCTTCGTAGGCCATGTGCTTTCTGACCTCATTGACATACTCATCGTAGAATTTTAAAATCAAAAAAGCCAATTCACTTTGTGAATAATCTAAGGCATCGAGCAATTTTCTACGGATAGTGGGCAGGTTGAAATCAAGGAAATAAATGTGTGCCTGCTGCAAGTAGAATATCAATGTTTCAAGGGAAATCGCTCGTTCAGGGGAGTCGTCGGAAGCCTCGTCAAATGAAGTTCTCTTTTCCATATAATTGGCTATCGCTAAGAAAGTATAGGTGTCAACGTGCTGTTTTTCACAGGCCATCCTCACTGTCTGTTCGCCGAAGCCCAAGGAAAGTCCGAATCGGCTCATGACCGATAATAAGTTATAATTAGCACAGACAAGCTCGCTTAACTTTTGATTTTCAGTGTATTGTTTTTTCATGTTAGACAATGTAATCTCTTTTAAAAATATCTGTCCCGATTCGTACCATCGTACTTCCTTCTGTAATAGCATGTTGATAGTCGGCGGACATTCCCATGGACAGTTCTCGAAAAAAAGGGGCTGTGCTGAAATATTTTTGGCGGATGCGCTCGAATATCTTTTTTAGGGTGGCAAATTCACGTTTGATTTCTTTCACGTCATCAGTGAAAGTAGCCATTCCCATCACACCAATAATGCGCGTGTGGCGGAGATGGTTTTTATACGATTCTGATTCCAAGATTTCGATAGCTTCCGTTTCGTCCAGACCAAATTTAGTTTCTTCCTTGGCGATATAGAATTGCAGCAAACAATCAATGACCCGATTGTTTTTAAGTCCCTCTCTGTCAATCGCTTCCATTAATTTTAGGCTATCTACCGAATGAATCAGGGAAATAAAAGGGGCGATATGCTTCACTTTGTTGGTCTGTAAATGTCCAATAAAGTGCCACTCAATATCTTTTGGCAGGACCTTGTATTTATCCGCCAACTCCAAGGCTTTATTTTCACCAAACCGCCGCTGTCCGCACGAATATGCCGCCTGAATGTCCTCAATAGGTCGTTGCTTGGAGACAACTATTAACTTCACATGGGGGATTATGGCAGTGATGCGGGCAATATTTTCGTGGATTGTAGTGGAACGATGTTGCATTTTCTTTAATGAAAGCGTATTAATTGTCACTTATTCAATTTTTTATCGCTTCCAGCAGCGTGACGTCTGTCAGTCCGAGAATGGGGTAGAATCCAGCATCATCCAAGACATGACGGGCAATATATGCTTCCAATTGGTTCTTTATCAGTGAATAAGAATCTTTCAATCCTTTGTCACTTTTCTTTATGCCGTTTTTCGCTGCATATTGAACCATCTCGCCTACAATGTCATACTTAGACAACAACTTCTGTACTTCTCGATAGTTTTTACATTTTTCCATTTCTGTGCGATGACGATCCATAAAATCGAAGGTATAATTGTACAATTGCATGGAGCGATTTAACTGTACAAAATAGTCGGAGTAACCGAGTGTGTCTGCTGGCACAAAAATATCTGGCATAATGCCTCCCCCGCCATAAACCGTTCTGCCCCCTACTGTTTGAAATCGCTGACTTTCATCAAAATGGATGCTGTCTTTGGCTTCCAATTCGCCGTGTAGGACACGGTCGTAAAAATCGGAGTAATATTTCTCTTTCCCCTCACTATAAGAGCGTTGAATGGAACGACCCGAAGGGACGTAGTAGCGGGCAACCGTCAAACGTAGGGCCGAACCGTCCGGTAGCACTCGCTGTTCCTGAACGAGACCTTTGCCAAACGAACGGCGACCGACAATCTGTCCCCTATCGTTGTCCTGAATGGCACCGGCAAAAATCTCACTTGCCGAAGCACTGCTTTCGTTAATCAGCACGCTCAGAGCAAGTTCCTTATATATCCCGCGACCGTTCGAGTAATAATCCGTGCGGGGATAGGCTTTCCCTTTGGTATATAAAATGAGTTGCTCGGCTTCCAAAAATTCATTCACCATTTTTAAAGCAATTGGCAATAGTCCCCCTTCGTTATTTCTCAAATCGACAATCGCTTTTTTCATGCCTGCATTTTTGAGCTTGTTGAGGGCATCCATAAATTCGTCGTAGGTGTTCATGCCAAAAGTGTTTACCTTTATATATCCTATCGTATCGTTGACCATATAAGCAGCATCAACGCTTTTTACTGGAATGGCTCCGCGGGTAATTTGCTTGGTGATAAGACTTTTTTCGCCTCTTCGTAAGATAGTGATATTCACGGATGTACCCATTTCTCCGCGCATCATGGACATTATCTTTTTATCCTCCATTTTCCTGCCAGCAACGATGGAATCATTCACCTTTACGATGCGGTCGCCGGCTTTAACGCCCTGACGTGCTGAGGGGCCATCGGGAATGGCTCTAATGACGGTCACTGTGTCTAAATACTTGTAAAATTGTATTCCGATGCCCCCGAAATTACCTGCCATATCTTCCGTTACTTTGGGCATATCTTCCAAAGGAATATAAACGGTGTGAGGGTCAAGCTCTTTAATAACGCTCTGTATGGCAGTCTCTTCTATCTTATTTACATCCACAGAATCCACATACGCGTATTTGAGCATATTCATGACCATATCTAACTTCGCATTTTCTCCGCCTATTTGTGGAAAGAAAATTTCCGGCATACTTCTCAATTGTCGCCGGATGACATACGAATTCAAGCACATTCCCAGTATCATAGCCCCTGCCAATGCAGCGGTTATGCCGGCTGGCAGTAATATCTTAAATAAAGCCTTTTTCTTCATTGTTTTTCTGTTTATCCGTAAGTTTCGCTACACTACACATTTACACCCTATTCGATATCTATTCAAATCGTGGCACGAAAATTTGTGCAAATGTACTATTTTTTATGATATGCAAAATTAAAAAAAGACGATAGACTTAGGGATTGATTTTTTTGACAATTACGACTGTTAGAAAGGATACCCAATGGCAAGGTTAAAAACGGTATTTCTCAACCATTTGCCATTATTAAAGAGCACAAATCGCTGGTCTGCGGGTTTAGCGGGGTCTATTGCTTTGATACCCCAGTCAACGCGTAACACAAAGACGTTGGCATCATAGCGCAGTCCTATTCCCGTACCTACTGCCAGTTGTTTGTAAAAGTTGGCACTTAGTTTGGCACCTTCTCTATTTTCATATTTGTTTATGTTCCAGATATTTCCGGCATCCACAAAAAAGGCTCCGCCCAAATTTTTCACTAATTTATATCGGTATTCGATGTTCCCTTCTAATTTGAATTCGCCGACACTGTTCGGATAGCGGTCGGTAGAAATGGATGAACCCGGTCCCAGCGTGCGCGAATGCCATGCTCGAATCCCATTCGCACCACCTGCAAAGAAGGCTTCCTCTACCGGCAGTACAAATAAGTTGCCGTAGGGCACGGCACCACCAATAAAAAACCTGTAAATAACTGAATTAGAATTATTTATGTAATGGTTGAACTTATACTCGGCATCCAACTTAACAAATTGTGCATAGCGCACCCCTAAACTTTCGTAGAAGTTTTCTGTCTCTGTGGTTGTTTTCGTATTAAATGCTACGTTCAAGGCTGTCAGCAAATTACCGGATGTTTCCAGATTAGTTCTGAAATAATGATAGTTATCAGGGACATTCACAATATTATCTGTAAAAGAGGCTGTGAAGCTCGTGGACAATATCAAGTGACTTTTATAAGCACTTTTGATGTATTCACTCCGCAAATTATCTACAAAAGAGGCATCCACATCGTTCATCATCACATAATTCAAGTCCATGAGGTCAATATTATAACGCCATCTTTTATTGGTATTTCGCCACACGTATCCGTATTTGGCACTTGAAATTTGGCGGTCATAAAACGGTGTCACCTCATTGCTATATGCGAGGGACATAGAGGTGCGCGGTGCCTGATTCTTTCGAAAATTCCGCAATTTAAAGAAGGGCAACCAAAATTGAGAGGTCTCCAATTTTAGCTCTACACCCAATTCGTGGGTATTAAAGAGGGCACTCCCTTCATACTTCTCTGTTTTCAGGGCACCCCAGAAACTCATTGTCAAATTTTCGCCCCCACGGAATAGATTCCGCGTATTATACGAAAAGTTACCACCAACACCAAAATTACCACTGTTATGAGTGCCTTCCAAGAAAATATCATACGAGTGTTTGTCCGCTAAGGTCAGTTGTATGTCGCACGATAAGGTATATTCGACATCGTTGCTATCACTCGTAACGTTTTTCTCTTCTTTGAAGACAATATTAATGAAACGGAACAAATTCAAGGCCTGCAAACGAGAATAAGAATCAACTACTTTACTGATATTATAGAATTCGCCGTGTGTAAATTGCACTGTCTCCACAATTAATTTGGGTTTAACTTTCAGTTTATCTTTATAGCGAATAGTGTAATTACCATAAATAAGCGTATCATACAGAGATTCTGCCATTTTGAAAGAGCTATCCCCCTCCACGACCGGCATAGGATTGTAGTCAAAGTTTATTTTGATATTGCCAATTTTATACTTTCGGTACACCTGTGGGGATTGAGGGGCATTGATGACACCGAGCAGTACCCGCGCTCTATTTTTTGCTGTAACATTCAGTGTATCAGCCCAATATTCTATAAATGTCTTTGAAAAATTGAAATACCCATTTTCCTGCAACATACGGGTAATTCGCTGCCGTTCCTGTTCCAACAAATCGGTGTCTAAAGGCTCGTCGCGTTTGATTAAGATATGAGACGTATCACTAAGAATTTCCCGAAACAATTCCGACTCTTCACTCAAAATACTTTCCAGCGTACTCTGGTCGTTTTGGGGGTCATTCATAGGGTCATTCATAGGGTCGTTCTTTTTGAAAGCCACCTCGTCAATAAAGGTGCGTTCACCGGTGCTAATATGATAAGTAACGCTCGCTTTCTTCTTCTTGTACTCAACTGAATTAGTAACGTCAGCATAATAATATCCCTTCCCGTTCAAATAGTTTGTAATCTGGGTAAGGCTATATTTAGTCATCAGCTCGTGATAGACGACTGGCGGTTCACCTATGCGACGCAACCATTTATTGAAGGATTTATTCTCGTTACGTCCACTAAGGTTGTAAATCCCCAAATTAGAACGGAAAAACAGCAAGATACGCGCGTTAGGCTTCTGGCGGACATTCCTATATACATCTGATAGACTGACAGAAGGATTGTCCGCTTTTATCTTTACCTTGTCCAATAAATATTCACCCTCCGCAATATGCTTTGTTGATGAACAGGCACAAAAAAGCAGCAACAGACAAATAAATCCGACTATCTTATGTGATAAATAATTTTTCAATATTGAAATTTTGATTTACTTTTGCATAGCAGAAATCCCCCAAAAAACCAAAAATATGCACCCAACGAATCGCCCCAACAAATCACCCAACGAATCACTAAAATAAGGTATATTCATGTTAACAAAGTCAGTCGCAAAATTAGTCCAAAACCTTGAAAAAAAGAAATTCAGGGAAGAGTTTAATTTGTTCAAAATAGAAGGCGGCAAGTTAGTAAAAGAATTGCTTACTTCCGATATAAAAATTAGAAATTTGTATGGATACGCCGAATGGCAGGAAAAAAATATAGAATTAAGTGGTACCCACGACTTTACAGTTGTAACAGGTCAAGAAATGAAGGGCATTTCCAATTTCAATTCCTTGCCGGAAGTCATTGCATTGGCAGAAATTCCAAGCTATGAAGTTGATAGAGAGGAGGTAGCAAACTCGCTTTCACTTATTCTCAACGGCATTCAAGACCCCGGAAATTTCGGGACGATTGTGCGCCTTGCCGATTGGTTTGGTGTGCGAAACATCTTTTGCGACACGGATTGTGCCAGTTTTCACAATCCCAAATGCGTACAGGCCTCCATGGGGGCCATTTTCAGAGTAAAGATTTTTTACACCGATTTACCGGAATTACTATCCACAACCGCTACTGATTTTCATTGTTATGGTACCTTTTTGCATGGCGACAACATTTATGAAACGACCTTAGCCTCTAAAGGATTCATCATCATGGGCAATGAAGGGAAGGGCATCAGCCCCGAAATAGAAAAATTCGTAGATAAAAAATTGACAATCCCTTCTTTTGCCCACGATAGAGGGGCAATTAATCGACCACCTACCACGATGGAATCACTGAATGTGGGTGTGGCAACAGGCATTGTGTTGTCGGAATTTCGACGTGCGACCTCTGTTTATCCGTAGGGGAACACCTCTTTTTATGTAAAATAGATGTGCGAATACTTGATTTATCTGTTTTTTATTTTTACCTTCGCACCGTGAATTCAACTAAAAACAGAGAAATATGAACAAGGGACATATTGAATGTCATGTCGGGCTAAGGTTTTACCTTTTACTTCTTTTTATTATTTTCGTTGGGAGCAAAGAAATGCTTGCTCAAACTTGGTTCGTAGGCGCAGCAAATCCAGGGGATATATACTCTTCCGGCAACTCCACCCCAAGTATAACGGCTACGTTGAATGCAGAAGGTTTACTTGATATTAGTGGAACCGGAGATATGGTACACTTCACCGGCGCGCCGCCGTGGCAAGGTTTACCCACCAACGTAATTTCTGTTACTATTGACAACAGAATTACGCGTATTGGAAATTATGCCTTTTTTTCTTGTGCCTCCCTGAGTTCTGTAACTATACCTGATGGCATCAACAGTATTGGGAATGATGCTTTTAGAGGTTGCACAAGCCTTCAAACAGTAAGTATAGGTAAAGATGTGAATAGTATTGGGACAGGTGCTTTTGTTAATTGTACTAGTCTTGACACTCTCAATTTCAATGCAGCTGACTGTAATACGGATGTATTCAATAATGGTTTGTTTAGCGTGTTGAATATCGGAAAAGACGTCAAAAAAATTTATGATAATACTTTTTATTCTTGTTCTAACCTAACGACAGTCAATTATAGTGCAGATAGTTGTACATACATGAAGGGTGCTTCTGCATTTTGGAATTGTTCTTATTTTCAAACCTTGAACATAATTGATGGAGTAGTAATAATTCCCGATCAATTTTTCCAAGGCTATGACCATTTTTCGTCTATTTCTATTCCAAACAGTGTAAAAAGGATTGGAAATGAGGCGTTTCGTGATGATTACGGAATTTTAGATGTGTATATTGGAAAAAGTGTGAATAGCATTGGAAATGATGCCTTCAGCGGTTGTATTAACTTGAATATGGTGAAAGTGGCTAGGGTAGAACCTTTAAGCAGTGTCAATATGACTGTATTTTTGAATACACCTTATATCACCAGTAGTACATTGATAGTGCCGGCAGGCTCCTTGTCGGCTTATAGTTCATCAACTGCTGGGGTCTGGTATCAATTTTTTCAGAAAAAAACTGCGGGTGCACTTAGCACCCTTGCTGTGGATAGTCTTCCGACACATCATTATTTACCTTCGACTTCTTTTGATTCAGAAACACTTAACTACACCGTTTTTATACCGACAACAAACATGGACAGTGTTCAGATAAACGCTACGCCCGCGGGCCTGGCTGTGATAAACCCAACTGATATAGGTTGGCATAAAATGGACCCACAGCACCGCGTAGATACGGTTAAAATTCATACCTCCGAAGTGGGAATAGACGTTGCCTACGAAGTAGAAATTTTGTGGGGGGTCTATAAAGTGACGTTCAATGCACCGGGAGCTACCCCTGCATCTATTCCAAGCTATGTTTGTGAAGACAGTTTAATAAGAGATAGCGATGTTCCCGCCTTTACCCGCGATGGACACAGGGTTGCCGGTTGGTACAAAGATGCCGCTTGCACTATCCCATGGGATTTGGAAAATGACAAAGTTACAGTCAATGCTTCCCTTTTTGCGAAATGGATTAGAACCTATAAGGTGAAATTTACAGGGGAAAGTGTCAGTGGTATCCCTGAACAAATCATCGACAGTGCAACAAAGCTCGTAAAACCGACGAACCCTACTCGCCCTAACTACAGTTTTTACGGATGGTATAAATCTCAGACTTTCACTGATGAGTGGAAGTTTGCGACCGACTTAGTGAATGTAGACACCACTCTTTATGCCAAATGGGTAAAACAATTCACGGTGACATTTGATGTAAACGGGGGAAAGGGTACACAACTCTCACAAAACGTTGATAGTACCGCTTTATCCATAAAGCCGAAGAACCCTACTCGTGCAGGATATGATTTTCTTGAATGGCTCACTGCTGACGGCAACTCATGGGAGTTTAACACCCCCATTACGGCAGACATTACGCTCAAGGCAAGTTGGGTAAGAAATGCAGTTCCAATCGCTACTGTAACATTTGTTGGCGAAGGCTATCCCATCCCCCCTAAACAGGTAGTCGAGAAAGATAGTAGCGCTACAGAACCGCCTACACCCACCCTTTTGGGGTATAAATTTGACGGATGGATATACAGTTCCGGGAACTATACTGTTACTTGGGATTTTGCCATGCCGGTAACGAAAGATATGACACTCACGGCACATTGGACAGAATTAGTAAAATATACGGTATCTTTTAATGTGAACGGAGGAAATCCTCCTACACTCGCCACAGTGGAGGTAGATGAAAATACTACCGTTCCGGAGCCTACCGTTACAGCTCCTGCTGGCTATTATTTAGACGCTTGGTATTATAATAGTACTGTTTGGGATTTTAGCACACCGGTGACGAGCAATATGACCCTCAAAGCACGTTGGTTTCCCATAGGGGCAACCATAGATACGGTGACTTTTTATTTTGCTCCCGAACTTACGCCACCTTCCACTCAACAAAGAGTGGTCAGAGACAGCGTGGCAGAGCGACCTGCGATTGACCCTATCCGCTTCGGCTATGATTTTGGCAATTGGTACAGTGATACCACTACTGCTATTACTCCTTGGAATTTTACTACCCCTATCACTTCCAACACAACCCTCTACGCCAAATGGGTAGCCAGTACGAATGTTGGGCATACTGTCACAATCTCCGATGCCATTGAAATTGGCCAGGGTCAAGGTCAATACCTTGTGAACTGCGATACTGCTGTTAAGAGTGTCTTTCTCACCATAAAAACCGATGATGCTTCTGCCAAAGTATTACAAAACGGGAAACAGGTGCCAGGGAATACGTTTATAGTCCCCACCAATTCCCCCGGTATTACCAATATCTCTTACACTATCAGAAGTTTTGCCGGTACTGTAGCTACCGATACCATCATTTTGGTCATACCCTTTCCCTTTGATGCCGTTATAAGTATTCGGGACTATGGCAAGAGTTCCATACCGAGCAAAGTGCTCATTGTAAACAACGATACTCATCTCAATGGTGGATACCAATTTACAGCCTTTCAATGGTGTCGTGATACGGTCAAACTCACGGATGCTAATTTGCAGCATTATAGGGTGCTGGATTCAGCTCAGTATAGCGTGATACTCACAACTGCTCAGGGCGACCTGCATGTTTGTTCAAAACCCGTAGGGACATCGAATGGGTACGCTCAATTGACGGTTTATCCAAATCCGGTATCACTCGGCGGACAAATCACCTTAGCCGGTATCCCCGAAGGGACTGAAACTATCAAAATTTACGATATAACAGGTTATTTGATTGATACACAAACCATCGCAGGGACTACGCGCTCAACGCCCCTGCGTACGTCTGTACGATTACCGTCATTGACAGGCCTGTATATCATACAGGCAGGAAGAGAAACGGTGAAAATATTGATAAAATAATAGCAAGAGGGCAGGCCCCCCTTGTCATATATAGATGAACAACTATGTTAAGATTGGATTAGATAAGATGAGACGTATCGTCGCTCTACTATTATTCTTTTTTACCACCTTTGCGGCAACGGCCCAAGAGGGTGGGATTGAGTTTAGGATGGAGACTACGGAGCAAGGTCCCCTTGTGCCGGTGTCTTATCTCCCTCATGAATTTTCCTTGCACCTCGGTGGGGGGCTGTCAACGTTGAAGTTTTCCCCTAATTTGGGTACCTATCAGTGGGGTGGCGGCTTCCATTTCGGGGCAGGATACACTTATTTTTTTACTCCTAATTGGGGCATTTCTACCGGTCTAAGCGGTGCTCTCTTTAATAGCAAATACACATTATCCACCTTTACTGACGAATATGACAGTGAAGACATGGCAGGGCCCTTTAAATTTCGGGACACTCTATCCGCTTACTCCGAAACACAGCGTGCCTTCCTACTCAATATTCCCCTTACGGCACACTTTGAAAAGGGCATCTTTTATGCTGCTCTCGGCGCAAAAATCGGTATTCCCCTTTATGCTAATTACAAAAATAGGGCGAACTATTTGAGGGCATTGTGCGTAGTTCCTGAAAATGATGTGATAGGTGAGGATGTTGATGCTGACAAGTATAAGGATATTGGTTTCGGGAAATTTGCTCATGTCAATAACAAGGGGGATTTGAAATTGAAGCCTGCCTTTTTTCTCTCTGCCGAAGCGGGTGTGAAACAACCATTAACGGAAAACATATCGCTTTATGTGGGTGCATACCTTGATTATGGCTTAACCAATATGTTGAACGGTGGCTCCGAAAAACTCGTTACCTTCCATAAAGAAGCCCCCTCAGACTACCGTCCTGCGAGTGCGTTTACAGCCAACTACCTTCCAGCGGGTGAGCCAGAGCAAGCGACTCGCAAGCAATTTGTCGATAAAGTGTCGCCCATCTCTGCGGGAGTGAAGGTGGCATTGGCTTTCGGTAAATCTTTCAAGAAAAAGGATGCTACCGGCCTAAGCGAATTAGCGGCTACCGGTAGTTCGCGTCGCGATACGCTCCTTATCATCCAACGTGACACTATCTTTTCCATACGTGAAGTGGCAGCACCGCCCATGTCTGAGAAAGATGCCGAGTTGTTGTGGCAGAAACTTCAAGATAAAATGCAGGCAGAAAAGGGGAATGAACCTCCTCCACAGGAAGTCAAAGAAATGAAAGTTGACGAGGGTGAGGGTGCCTCAAAGGTATTCCTACCGGTTGTGCCCGATGATTTTGCAGCCCCTACCATGAAGGTGCCGCCACCTAATGTGCCGCGAACGCCTGATGGAGTAGCTCATTTCGTTATTTCCGGTACCTATCACGTCATCGGCGGTAGCTATAAGGACAAAGCGAGTGCTATGAAGGTCATGGCAAACTTTGTATCGGAAGGTTTGGGGAACGCACAACTACTTTTCGATCCTGTCTCAAAGTTATATCGAATTACACTTATGTCGTTTAATTCGATAGACGTAGCAAGGCAAGCAGCGATAGATTTAATGCGTAAACACCCGAAATACACCGACTTCTGGGTGCTGAAAAAATAAAACAATGGGTAGTCATTTCGAGCGTAGCGAGAAACCTCAAACAGATGGTTAATTTGTAACCGTTCCGCTTACGGCCTCTCGTATCATCTTTCTCAGCTCCATTTGTTTATTTTCGACCAACTTTCGGGAGGCGGGGCGGTAGAAGTCCGGATATTTGGGCTTCGCTAATTTGTATTTCAAGCCGTCTAATGAGCCCTGCACTTCGGCAGTTACACGCATCGGAAGCGGACTTTCTACCAGAGAAATATTGTAGTCAAAGGTCATATCCAAATTGTGTTTCCCCGCAACGACAGCCTTGTATTTGTCTATCGCGATGAGAAAGGGATAAATGTCTATCTCATTCCTGAAAATCGTGAACTCGGCAGACAAACTGTCCACCTTATTCTTTGTCTTCTTATTGAACATCAGCATTTTAGCTATCTCACTAAATGTCTCTCCATCCATGAGCACTAAATCTTTGCCCTGAATAGAGGAAACGCCCCGTAAAGTGGACATTTTCAGGTTGTAAGCCGAATCCAAGTAAGTCTCCACTGCAATATGGAACTCCCCTTTTCCACCAAATGAACGCAACATCGGCATGATGGTGTCAATTTCAGGGAGCATCGACAGCAACTCGCTGATTTCTATCTTCATAAGGTGGAAATCCAAACTCACAAATAGATGATTCTTACGCGGGGTGCGGTACATGGAGGTCAATTGCATCTCGGCACCGGGACTTGACAGTGATAGCTCACCCAAAACCAGCACCCCATTGCTCACATGCACATCCCCCTTGATATTACTCAAGAGCTTTTCGCCAAATTTGGCCTGTGTAACGTGTGTATGCAGTAATATATTCATGTTGGCAGGTACCATATAAGGGCCTGTTTGAGCCTTGCTGGCAGGAGTATCCTCCTTCTTAACTTCCTCCTTCGTCGCTTCTTTTGCGTTCTTGTTTTCTTCACTTCCTTCACTGCCGAGACCACTCGTAAGGAACATTAATTGATTGATGTCTGTATTGGACGAGGTGAACTTAAATTCCCCTTTTAGCTCCGCATTTCGCCTGAAATGGGGCAATATCTGGCTCAATTTACCCGCCAAATGGAAGTCGGACTTGTCGATGATGAGCGAGGCATCCTCAATCTCAAATTCCTGTGGGTTAAATTCCGTTTTTATCGCGGGAATCTCCACCGGATAGGGCAAAGACGATAGCTCTACATGCCCATTTGTCAAATCTAAAAAGCCATTAGGCATCCATTTCAAAAAGATGTCCTGCTCTGCCTCATTGTAAGAAACACCCATCTTGACGGCCATCTTATCTGTTGTCACTACATCTTTGCCTATATTGGCGAGGAGTTGAGCGTTGCTGTAAGTCAAATCAACGCTTGGACTTTTCACCCGTCTGCGCTGTGGGGACATGTTCGCCACAATTGTTGGTTTGAAGGCAAGCACATTTATAGAAGCCATAGAATCGGTAGTGTTCATTTGCGCTGACAACTGCTCTGCACTAAATTCACAGTGTATGTATGGTATTTTGGTGGTATCCCTTACATCGGAAGTTGACAACGCAATATGCGCCTCCTTCACATCCGCCTGAACGCCGCCTGTCATCTGAAATTCAAACCTATCAGCTACAAGTTGCAAGTACGCAAATTTCGTATTCTTATTCACCGCCTTGACATTTTCCGTATTCATATAGGTCTTTTCTGCCCTAGTGTTTTCTGTCTTGGCATTTTCAATTTTTGCGTTTTCAGCCTTGGTGTATTCAGTTGTGCTTTCAGTCTTGGCGTTCTCTGTTTTGGCATTTGGCAAAGAAAAATCTACTGTTGCATGAGCGGTTTTCAATGATAGGCTGTCGGTTTTCACGTCAATATTTGTCATCAACAAGGAACCGGAAACCTTCATTTTCTCCACTTCCATCTTTGTAATTTGCGATAGTCGCGCATCTGCTTTCACTTTGCCGGCGACCATTCCCTGCGCTTGCAGTCCTAAGTCCTTCGGTATGATCGGTTTCAGTCCTGCTAAATTCAAAGCCAAATCTGTGAGCACGTTTAGTTGCATATCGGAAAATAGATGAGTTACCCGCCCTGTCACGCCCACAGAGGAACCTGCCGCTTGCGCCTTCAACGAGCGGATATTGACGTATGAAACCTCGTCTTTCTGTAAATAAGAGTGTAAATCAGCGTGTAAATCCTTCTGCAAATCAGCGTGTACCTGGATGTTTGCACTAATATTATTTACAGGAAACGGCAGTGCGGCAGGATATTTCAAGTTTCCCTCTTCCAAGCTCAAATGAATGTCGGCTATTGGCATCTTCTTTTCCTTCTCGTTGTATGTGCCGACGATGTCCCCTTCCGACGAGATTTTTCCGCTCACATCAATACCGGCAAGATAGGAGGCATAAGCAGGCGGTATCAACGCTTGGAACGCCGTTAGTGACCACGCTTGGAACGAATAGGAAAGGTCGGTCGTAAGGTCTTGGGTGAGTGCGTTCAAGGTCGCCGAGCCTTTGACATTCAGTGACAAGTCATTCACCGTGAGTGAGAAATTTTCTATTTGTACGGATTGGGTGGAAGGGGTCGCAGCGGTTTGTAGGGATAATGATATATGTATATTGTCCGCATACTGCACTCCGCCGTAGTTTGCAGAAACCGCAAAAGGGTGTAACTGAATGTCCAGCCCAATTTTATCGTCCTTCATCGCTCCCTTGATTTCAGCCGTTAGGCCTGTGAGAGAAGCATTTACACCCAAGCGTTCGTCAATATAGGATGCATCAATATTTTCTAATTGGATTTGTTCCAGATTGATGTCCTTAATAGCAAAAGACTCACCGGTATCAGGCTTTTCAGGCTTCTCTTCTGTCTGCTTGACAATATCAAAATTACTTTTTCCAGCTTCATTCGTATAGGCGGAAATTTTTCCATTGGTGAGGTGGAAATTTCGTAAAATGACATCGTTTTTATCCATGAACGCTTTGAAGTCCACCACGCACCTCAATCGCCCGACACTCAGCAAGGTATCATTTGCTGCCTCTTGTTGCGGCACGAGCAACTTCACACCGTCAATCTGCAAGCCTACATTGGGGAAAGAGCTAAAAAAGGTCAACTCCACGCTTTCTACTTCTGTTTGGCAGCTCAGAAAATTTCCTGCCAATTCGCGTACAATAGGCGTCACTTTATCTGGCGTAAACACCACCCACAAGGCAATGCTCACCACAATTCCGACCAAAGCAATCAGGGAGGCGAGGGAAATAAAAAATATTTTAAAGAATTTCTTCATAAGTCATTTTTCATCATTCATTCGCTTATTCGACTTTCGTGAACGAGTAGCTTTTAAATTTATCTTTGTATTTCAGAGAACTTGCTGAGAGTGTCGTGATGGTATATTCTCCTTTTGGAATTTCTGCCTCACCGGATTCCATTTTGTGGAATTGTTTTAATTCCGAGCCGCTCAATGTCCATCTAAAAGCTTGTGCTTCGTCTTCGTGTACATCTTCGCTTTCATCCCAGGTGCTACCGGTATTATTTGATTCATACTTCCAGTATTCCCCTGTTTTGTTATTATTTTTCCATTTCCCGTACAAGAGGGTTTTATCTATGTTTTGGGCAGCTTTTTTAGTAGTTTCATCGTCCTCTTGGCAAGCAGCAAAGGTGAACAACAATATTGCCAAGCTCACTGCGAGTCCTCCAATCTTCCTCCAACTATATAATACGGTATTTTTCATTTTTTTTGAAACTATATTCTTGTTTTAAAACTAAGTAAGCGGCAAAAGTAGTGAAAATTTCGGGATTTCCAAGCGTGCAAAATGAAAAACTGCTTTTTAACAGAGGAAAGTTAATGAAAAAGTTCATGTCGGCAAAAGGTTTGGTAGAAAAAGTTCGGTAAAGATGCAGATAGTAGTTATTTTTAGGGAAACACCCCACGAGACTGTGCTCAAGGCAAGCCTACAGGAAATATAGCACCTCAAAAAAAGAGTTAGCTTTATTTTTGTGTACTTGGAAATATCCGAATTTTGAGCTATATTTGCAGCGTTTTTTCCCATTAATAATTTTAAGTCATGAAAAATACATTTGCAGCCCTAATCTTTATTTTGTTGCTTGTACTTAGTTTTCACGTAGAGGCACAGACCGTTCAAAAGTTGACAACCGCCGGTTTTAAGGAAAAAATTTGGAACTATGATGCGCTTAATGAGTGGAAATTTGCAGGTACAAAGCCTGTTATCATTGATTTGTATGCCGATTGGTGCGGACCATGCAGGATGCTCACCCCTATTTTGGAAGAAATTCAAAAAGACTTGGGCGAGAAAATTCAAATATACAAAGTCGATACGGAAAAAGAACGAGACATCGCGAGTTTGTTCAGAGTTACCAGTATTCCGCTCATGGTTTTTATACCGACCAACAAACAACCCTTTTTAGTAAACGGATTACGTTCCAAAGAAGAATTAATAAAAATTATCCGTGAAAATTTGGAAATCAAATGAACCATGAGATTGTCATTTTCAACTTTCAATTAAAATTCAATGTTAG
Organism: Bacteroidia bacterium; assembly: GCA_025999735.1. Taxonomy (GTDB): domain Bacteria; phylum Bacteroidota; class Bacteroidia; order Bacteroidales; family Marinifilaceae; genus JAISHE01. The sequence goes on from BNXR01000026.1 coordinate 19,153, forward strand.
AAACACTTCAACAACTTGATACGGATTTTCTTTTATTTTTGAATAGCATACACTCCCCGTTCTGGGATGATTTTATGTGGCTCATCACAGCGAAATTGACTTGGGTGCCGATGTATGTTGCCCTTTTATATGTAGTGTGGAAAACGTTCAATCTTCATACTTTCATTTTGTCGGTAGCGACTATTGTGTTGGTCATTGTTTTTGCCGATCAAGTCTGTGGTTCGTTGATACGTTCGTTAGTTGAGCGCTGGCGACCCTCTAATCCAAATAATCCTACCGAAGTAAACGGAATTCCTATTTCCGATTGCGTACACCTTCTGCATGATAAACGGGGGGGACGATATGGATTTCCCTCTTGTCATGCCGCCAATTCCTTCGCTCTGGCATGTATAGTACTGTTCATCCTGAGAAATAAAATGGTCACTTTCACCTTATTCCTTTGGGCTACCCTTCATTCTTATTCCAGAGTCTATATGGGTGTGCATTATCCGGGCGATTTGATTGTGGGAGCCTTGGTTGGGGCACTCGGTGCGTACTTGATTTATTTGTTGTACCGGAAAATCTGCCTATCCGAGAAATTCAAACATCACTTTGAAATAAATAGGAAGGAAATACAAAAAGGAGATAATCGAGCTATGTGCTTCATTTATACCTTTTTATTGACCGTTCTCGTAATTTCTGTTTATTCGCTCGTTTAGAAACTTCAGATATTTTTATAATTTTGCACGAAAAAATTATTCGATGGCAGAAGAAAATTCACATACATGGGCTGATTTTATCCGTAAATTCTATAATAAATACATTATTACGGGATTGCTGTTGCTTTTCTTTTTGATTTGGATGTGCTTTTTTGACCGAAACAATTGGATTGAAAGAGGACAAATTCGCAGCAAGATTTCAACGCTCCAAAATGAAAAAACGTATTACCAAAAGAAAATAGAAGAAGATACAAGGAAAATCGAAGAGTTGCGCAGCAATCGTGACAACCTTGAAAAATTTGCCCGCGAGCAATATTTGATGAAAAATACAAACGAAGATATATTTGTGATTATGGGCGAATAAAAATACATGGGCAGAAGTTTTGCTTGTCCTATAGAATGAAATATGGGGTGAAACGTGGGGCGACCGCAAGGGTCTCCCTAATAAATAAACTAATAGTGGGACGAATTTTAGCGGTAGATTACGGGAAAAAGCGCGTGGGCATAGCGGTCACCGATCCGGGACAGATGATTGCAAACGGCTTGCAAACAGTACTGTCTAATGAGGTGTTCCTATTTTTGGAGCGGTACTTAAACACCGAAAAGGTGGACTTATTTGTTGTTGGTTATCCCAAGCAAATGAATAATCAAGAATCCGAAAGTATGGTATATATTCGACCTTTTGTTAGGGGTTTAAAACGGAAATTCCCCGATATTCCAGTTGAAATGTACGATGAACGCTTTACCTCCGTTATGGCGCACAAAGCCTTAATCGAAGGTGGATTTAAAAAGAAAACAAGAGAAGACAAAGCCGGAATCGACACGATGAGTGCAACGATTTTACTGACTTCTTACTTAGAATACCTAAAAAGATAAATAAATATAGATAAAATAAGATGCTACTACCTATTTACATTTACGGTCATCCTATACTGCGAAAGGTTTCAGCTGATATACCAGTCGATTATCCTGATTTGGACAAACTCATTCATAATTTATGGCAAACGATGAATGATGCCGATGGTGTTGGGTTAGCGGCACCACAGATTGGAAAGAATATTCGTGTCTTTATCGCTGATGGGACAGATTTTGTAGATAAAGACCCCACCTGTGCGGACTTTAAAGCAACATTTATCAATGCCCATATCATCGAACAATCTGGCAATGATGTCGCCAGAAACGAGGGCTGTCTAAGTATTCCTGGTATCCACGAGGATGTGAAACGAAAAGACAAAATCCGCATCGTTTATGAGGATGAAAATCGTGTGAAGCACGATGAGATTTTTGAAGGCATTAAAGCGTGGATAATCCAACATGAATACGACCATTTAGAAGGTCGCCTTTTCACCGACCTATTATCGCCCCTGCGCAAGAGATTGCTCAAAAGCAAGCTGAATGGTATCAGTTCTGGCAGATTTAAAGCAGATTATCGGGTGGTGTTGGCGAAATAAATAATCCACTTGAATTTTCTGAGAAAGAAACAGATTTTAATCTTTTCGCTGTAAAATTATTTCGTACATTTGTACTTTCAAAATATGAGAAATAGTATGAAATCAGAAGCTTTATATAAAACGAAAGATGTTGTTGACTATATTGCTTTTATAATCAATGAGTTTTCATCGAAATTCGATATTCCCGTGCAACAAGCATTCAATTACCTATATAGGCATGGTGGCATTGAATTTTTAGATAGGCACTACGAGGTGGAACACTGCGATAACCCGCTTATAACCTTGGACACTCTTCAGCATATTTGTAAACAAAGAGGGGGGGAATTGTAAGATGAAACTCTATCATGGAACAAATGTAGAATTTGGGTTTATTGACCTTGCAAAATGCCCGTACAACCGTGATTTTGGTAAAGGTTTTTATTTGACCAATATTCACAAGCACGCACAAGACAGAGCGCAGGATAAAGTGTATGCCGATGGTGGCGTTTTAACCGTTATGGAATTTGATTTCGATGTCGAAGAAATCATGCAGGCAAATCCCACATTGAAAATTAAACGTTTTGAGAATGTTGGTGAAGAATGGGCTCGTTTTGTTCTGCACAACCGCTTACGTAAAGAAAGCGATCCACATCACGAATATGATATCGTTGAAGGTCCGGTAGCAAATGACAAGATGTTTCGCCAATTTCAACGATTTCTGTCTAATCGAATTGAATTACAAGAATTTATACGGAAGTTGAAATTCCGTGAAGCAACTCATCAAATCGCATTTTGCACCGATCAAGCGATAGATATTTTGATTAATTATAATGACCCACCGCGCTACAAGATTGAAGAATTGGTAAGCGAATTGTCCGTTGCGCTGATAGAAGACCGCGATATACCCACGATTGAAGCGATGAATATTGTTTATAATTCCGATGTCTTTTCTCAACTATCCGAAACTTCTAATCTTCTATATCGGAAGCCTTGGCAAGAAATATATGCGCTTCTTAAAAAAGAATTAGCGGGGAAATAGTCTGACGTTCGTTGCGTGTGGCGATGAGCAGCTAATACTAAAAAAACTTATTTTCAACTTGGGAATCTCAAAAGTTTGAGCTAATTTTGCGGCGTTTTTTGCAGTTGTACAGAATTGTTGAACAAAGCAGTTGATGGAAAATATAAAGAAAATAATAGTAGAAACGGTGCCTGAAGCGGTCATAGAGGAAGATGGACGCTTGACTGTGACGGTTGAACCCGATAAATTGCATCGTTTGGCTATTACGCTACGTCATTACGAAGAGTTCCCGTTCGATTACTTGGCTATGCTGACAGGAATGGACTGGGGGGAGAAACTCGGCGTGAACTATCTCATCGCCCCTTCGAAAGATTTATCAAAAGTCATCGTTTTGCGCACCGGTACTACCGAGCGTGAAAATCCCCTGCTTTATAGTGTGACCGATATATGGGAAACTGCCCACCTCAATGAACGGGAAGTGTATGGCATGTTCGGTATCCGCTTTATCAATAATCCCGATATGCGCCGTTTCTTTCTCAACGCCGATTGGAAGGGATTCCCGCTAAGAAAAGATTATGATACAAATCCCGAACTAAATCCGCTTTCAGCTGAGAGTAAGCCAATTATTGACATTGCGCCCTGCATTGTGGAGACACCAGATGGATTAAAAGAAGAGGAAAGACATATCTTTGAAGACGAAGATTATATCATCAATATAGGTCCACAGCACCCTTCAACACACGGTGTTATGCACTTTCGCGTGGCATTGGACGGTGAGATGGTGAAAAAGATAGATGTCCATAGTGGCTACATCCATCGTGGTATCGAGAAGATAAGCGAGAAGATGAGCTATCCGCAAATACTCCACTTGACAGACCGCTTGGATTATCTTTCTTCCAATATCAATCGTCACGCTTTGTGCTTGTGCGTAGAGAAAGCTGGAGAAATTGAAGTGCCTGAGCGTGCACAGTACATCCGCATCATCATGGACGAGTTAAACCGCATTGATTCACACCTCGTGGCATGGGGTACGATGTGTATGGACTTGGGCGCGACGACTGCCTTTATTTATGGTATGCGGGAACGCGAAGATATACTCAAGATATTTGAAAAAACAACCGGCGGACGCTTGATAATCAATTACAATGTCATTGGTGGCGTGATGTTTGACATTCAGCCCGACTTCCAAAAAGATGTGAAAGCGTTCATTCCTGTGATGCGGAAAGCCTTAAAAGAGTACCACAGACTGTTTTCAGGGAATGTGATTGCCGTTGGTCGCATGAAAAACATAGGTATCCTCACGTACGAATCGGCTGTCTCGTATGCTGTTACAGGACCTGCCGGTCGCGGGTCGGGATTTGCCTGTGATGTGCGTAAACATGCACCCTATTCACTATATAATAAGGTAGCGTTTAAAGAGATTGTCCGCGTGGAGGGTGACACGTATGCCCGATACTTAAACCGTTTGGATGAAATTGAAGAGTCGTTGAAAATCATTGAGCAATTGATTGATAATATACCCGAAGGCGAGTATGTTACTAAGACAAAGCCTGTTTTAAAACTTCCAGAAGGCGAATTTTACCAGCGTGTAGAGGCTGGACGTGGAGAATTTGGCGTATATATCAACAGTCACGGGGATAAGTCGCCCTACCGCTTAAAGTTCCGCTCGCCATCGATGGCTGCGGTGTCGGTGATGCCGTTGATATGCAAGGATGAAAAGATTTCAGACTTTATAGGTATCGGTGGGTCCATGGATTACGTTATTCCCGATATTGACAGGTAAGGTGAACATTGCAAGCCCTAAATTGAAGGTATGAATGAAAGACATAAATGAAAGCCATAAGTTGTTTGCAAACTGATTAATAATAGATGATAGGATGTTACTAAACTATTCACAACCCTTAGAGGTATCTGACTTACTGAAAACTTTTGATGCCTTCTTGTACGAGGTTTTGCCTGCTTGGGCGGCTATCGTGCTCGAGTGTTTGCTTGTAGGTGTCGCCTTGTTAGGCTTGTTTGTTGTCTTGGCTTTGGCTTTAATATATATAGAGCGCAAAGTGACAGGTTTCTTTCAGGCTCGCTTAGGGCCTAACCGTGTGGGGAAATACGGCATTATTCAGAGTGTTGCCGACATGGTGAAAATTCTTCTCAAAGAGATTATTCATGTAAACAAATCCGACCATTTCCTGTTCTTTGCAGCACCCTTTTTTATGCTCATCGCTTGTATGCTGACGTTTGGAGCCTTACCATACGGCAAAGGGTTGCAGGCAATAGATTTCAATATTGGCGTTTTCTATGTAATGGCTGTTTCGTCGTTGAGTATTGTAGGTGTACTGTTGGCCGGTTGGTCGAGTAACAACAAATACTCTATGATTGGTGCTATGCGCAGTGGGGCGCAGTTTATCAGTTACGAACTGTCTGCAGGTTTTGCCTTGATGACGATGGTGGTGCTGTCGGGGACGATGAGTTTTTCACAAATCATTGAAAGTCAAGCGTATTGTTGGAACATCTTCAACGGACATATTCCTGCCCTGATTGCTTTCGTCATCTACCTCATATCGGGACACGCCGAGACAAACAGAGGACCGTTCGACCTACCAGAAGCGGAATCCGAGCTAACAGCCGGTTATCACACGGAATACTCCGGTTTGCAATTCGGCTTCTTCTATTTGGCAGAGTACTTGAACATGTTTATTGTCGCCGGCATTGCGACGACGGTGTTCTTGGGTGGATGGATGCCTTTCCAAGTTGAAGGGTGGGACGGCTTTAACCAGATTATGAACTATATACCGTCCTATGCGTGGTTCTTTGGCAAGACGTTTTTCCTGATATTCCTCAGTTTGTGGGTTAGATGGACGTTCCCGCGCCTGCGTATTGACCAGCTGCTGACTATCGAATGGAAGTATCTACTACCTATTAATATGGTAAACATATTGCTCATGGTGGTGGTGGTATTGGCAGGATTAACATTGACGGATATTTTTTAGTAGTAACACAGCAATAGACAGTTGGCACATCAATAGTAGTAAAAATGACAGTAGTAGAGTACTTTTCAGGTTTGTTTGGGGGCATCAAATCACTGCTCGTAGGAATGTCTGTGACGTGGGTGGAATTGTGGAAGAAAAAGGTCACAGAGCAATATCCTGAAAACCGTGCTACCTTGGTTATACCTGAGCGTACACGTGGCGAACTGACCATGCCAAGGGTAAGTGCGTGCACGGCTTGCGGGCTTTGCCAATTAAATTGCCCCAACGGTACGATACAGGTGATTTCCAACACCGTGGAGACAGAGGACGGCAAGAAAAAGAAAGTGTTAGAGCAATATCTGTATGACTTAGGTAAATGTACCTTTTGCAATCTGTGCGTACTATCTTGTTCGCAAAATGCCATTGCCTTTGCCAACACCTTTGAGAATGCAATGTTTACACGCGAGAAGTTAAACCGCAAATTGAATTAACACAGCATAGAATTAACACGATGGCAGAACACATTATATTTTACATCTTATCGGCTTTGATACTGTTTTCGACTATCATGGCGGTTTTGACACGGAAGATTATCCGTGCGGCGACCTATTTGTTGTTTGTTCTCTTGGGTACGGCGGGTTTATACCTGTTGTTGGACTATCCATTTCTGATGGCGGTGCAAATCGCTGTATATGCCGGTGGTATCATGGTATTGTTCATTTTCGGTATCCTTCTTACGCATGAGCCGGGTCATCGCGTGAAACATGAACATTCGGGAAAGCTCGTCGTAGCACTGTTAGCAGCCTTTGCCGGTTTGGGTATTTGCGGGCATATCATATTCTCCAATGTGACAAAGGTCTATTCGTATGTCGTGCAAAGCGAGTTTGATATGCAGGATGTCGGCAGAGCCATGATGGGAACGGATAAATACCAGTATCTGCTTCCTTTTGAGGCGATTAGCGTCCTCTTGTTGGCCTGTATTATCGGTGGTATATTGATTGGAAGGAAACGGTAAATATAAAGTGACAATGGATTGTATAGTAGAGTTTTTCGCAGGTTTGTTCTCAGACTTTGGGACAGGGGCGGTGCCCATGGAGGCATATTTAGTGGTGAGTTGTGTCATGTTTTTTGCAGGGATATATGGCTTCCTATCACGCAAAAACATGCTGATGGTGCTGATTTCAGTGGAGTTGATGCTCAATGCTGCCGACCTGAACTTGGTGGTCTTCAACCGCTATCTGTTTCCCGCACAGTCCGAAGGTTTCTTCTTTACCCTGTTTGCCATCGGTATTGCCGCCGCCGAAACTGCCATCGCTATTGCTATCATTATCAATATATATCGTCATACGAATAACACTATCTACATGGACGAAAACATTACAACGATGAAACATTGACATATCTCAATGTTAAAGCGTAGCCTGCGGCTTTCGATAACCCCTACCCTACCCGCCCGTAGGGGCAGACCCGCAGGTCTGCCCCCTACGGGCGTAAATGTGTAGAGACGGGGCATGCCCCGTCTCTACTATGCGGGCTTGACCCGCAACCTCCTTGTCTTGAACCACGATTTTAATAAGATTAAAGGATTGGCAAGATGAAAGAGGAAGGAAAGAGATGAGACAATTATCATGGTAATCTTGATAATCATACTAAAATCATGGTTCAAGACAAAGCACGGTTCAAGACAAATAGACGAACAAAAGGGAAAAGATTTAACACTATTTATTTGTTTGTTACAATACCGTATATTACTTTTGCGCCCCGAAAGAGATAATAACACAATATATAACTCTAATACATGGAATACTTGAATACTACACTTAAATCCGCACTTAAATTTCGTTACAAACCATCAAAGCACTTGCAAAATGTTATCAAGTAAGCACTTGCACCGACTTGACCGTTTGTTAATAAATGAACGCACAAAAGTATCTCAA
>BNXR01000027.1 GCA_025999735.1 Bacteroidia bacterium
ATATGAGTATGGCTGCCTATTTGCCTGCCATACACGCCTCTTTCGGCGGTTTACAGGTATGGCGATATAGCTTATATCGGAGGAGGATTCGGTGTGGGGGTACACAACACGTTGGAAGCTGCGGTATATGGCATCCCCATTATTTTCGGTCCCAAGTATCAAAAATTTAATGAAGCTTGCACCCTAATAGAGCGAAAAGGGGGCTTTTCCATCACTAACAAGGAGCCATTAAAAGACTTGCTCGACACCTTCCTGCATGACCAAGCAGCGCGAAAATTAGCCGGTAAGAAAGCGGTAGAATATGTAAACAGCCAATTGGGGGCGACAGACATAATTGTCCATCAAATCATTCATTAAAAGTCCCTGATAGTGTGTGTTTTATCCGTTGATTCATCTTCCATAGGGCAGTAGTGATTTTTTATCACACTATCCCTGAAAATCCCATAAATGCCATTGCCAGCAAACCAGCTGTTACCAAAGCAATTGGCGCACCACGAAGCCCTTTCGGAATATCCACCAAGTCCAAGTGCTCGCGGATACCGGCAAAGATGATTAAAGCAAGACCGAACCCGATGGCTGTGGCACCGGCAAATACTACGGATGCCATCAACGTGTAACTTTTTTGTATCACCATTATGGCAACGCCCAAGACAGCACAATTGGTCGTAATCAGAGGTAAAAATATCCCTAAGGCTTGATAGAGCGGCGGACTTATCTTCTTCAAAATTATTTCCATCACCTGCACTAAAGCGGCAATAATCAAAATAAAGGTGATAGTCTGCATAAACTCTATTTCGTAGGGAATGAGAACGGTGACTTGGACGATGTAGGTTACTAAGGTCGCTAAAATCATCACAAAAGTGAGTGCTCCCGTCATTCCTACTGCTGTTGAAATTTTCTTGGAAACACCAAAAAAAGGACAAATGCCCAAGAATTGGGAAAGGACAATGTTATTTACAAAAATGGCCGATATAAAAATGATAAGGTATCCCATACTATTGAATGTAAAATGTAAAAAAACTTAGTCTATTTATTCTGTTAGTTCTGTTAAATATTGGTTGTTATTTTAACTTCTCAGTTTATCTACGATGGCAATCAAGTAGCCCAGAGCGATAAAAGCACCGGGTGCAAGCACGAAAATCAACAGTTTATACTCTTCCAATCCCGGAATGATAAAATCAAATATTTTGCCGCTACCGATAATTTCGCGGATGCTGCCCAATAAAGTCAATGCTAACGTGAAGCCCAATCCCATACCCAGTCCGTCAAGGCAGGAAGGGAGTACTTTATTTTTGGATGCAAAGGCTTCTGCCCGTCCGAGAACGATGCAATTAACGACAATCAACGGAATAAACAAGCCCAAAGAGGCGTGTATGGCAGGCAAATAGGCAGCCATACTCATATCGACAATCGTCACTAAGCCCGCAATAATCACAATGAAACTGGGAATCCTTATTTTATCCGGTATTAACTTGGCTACTAAGGCTATCACGGTGTTGGACATGATTAATACAAAAGCCGTAGCCAAGCCCATTCCCACTCCGTTGATGGCAGAAGTAGTCACGCCAAGTGTCGGACACATTCCCAACAATTGCACAAAAATGGGATTCTCTTTCAGAACACCTTTCAAAACGATAATACTATTTTTGCCCATATTTTTCAATTTTGAACTTTCTTTGTTGCTCCCGAATAACTATCGACAGAGCCTGACACGGCCGCTGATGCACGGTTGACAGCATCTAAAAAAGCTTTTGATGAAATCGTTGCTGCTGTGATAGCATCCACATCACCACCGTCTTTTTTCACTTGTAAATTCTTGACAGATGGGTTCTTACCGATAATATTGCCCGGTCCTGTTTGTGAAAACCAGTCAATCATTTCGGTACCTAAACCGGGTGTTTCGTGGTGTTCCAGCACCGAATATCCATAGACAGCACCGTCCGGTTTGAAGCCGACCATCACCCATACCTGTCCACCAAAACCGTTGTTACTAAAGGTCTTAACAGCTGTTCCGACTAATTCGCCGTCGCGTTTTGCAGGGTATAGAATCAAACTGTCCGGTTCTTGATTGGTATATAAATAGTCATAATTGTCGCTTTCTCCTTCACTCACAGCAACTCGCCACGCATCAGCAGAGGGATTGTTGTCAAAAGAGGGAACTACTTGTCGGATAGCATCCGCTTCCTGCTCCTGTTTTACAAGTTCAATCGGTCCCTGTGTCAAGGCAAATACGTAAGAAACGGAAGCAGCGATGCCCAATGTTACTGTCAGTAGGACTAAAACCATATTTTTAAAATTCGACTCTAATTTATTCTCCATATTATTTATTTTTTAAAGCGTTGAGGTTTGAAATATCTGTTTAGTAAGGGTACAAAGGCGTTCATTATCAGGATAGCGAACGACATTCCCTCCGGATAAGCTCCAAATAAGCGAATGACAACTGTTAATAGTCCGACTCCTATTCCGAAGAGGAACATTCCCTTGGGGCACATCGGCGAAGTAACATAATCGGTCGCCATAAAAATAGCACCTAATACCAATCCACCTGATAATAAATGAAATACAGGGTCAATATAGAGTGTCGGCTCGCATAAATGCAAAATTCCTGCAAACACATACACCGTTGCGAAAATGGAAACAGGAATATGCCAAGTGATAATCTTGCGCAACAACATATAACCGAAGCCCGCGAGCAGTGCCAGAGCGGATATTTCCCCTATACTGCCGCCTTTATCGCCAAGTAGCATATCTCTGTAATCTAAACCTGCCTTGATGCCATCGACACTCAGTATTTCATACACAGGTCTTCCTGTTTGAAAAGCCTCTTGTAGCAAGGCAAGTGGCGTAGCACCGGTCGTGACATCTGCTGTAAAAGCAAAGGCTTCGGGCAGTGGCCATGTCGTCATTTGCACGGGGAAAGTGATGAGCATAAATACACGTCCCACTAAGGCAGGATTGAAAATATTACATCCCAAACCGCCAAAACTCATCTTGGCAACACCGATAGCCACGAGTGCCCCTACAACAATCATCCACAACGGCAGGTTGGAAGGCACATTGAAAGCCAAGAGTACACCGGTAATGAGTGCCGACCCATCAACGGTTGTCGGTTGCCGCTTCAATAAATATTTCTGTATCAGGTATTCAAATATCACGCAAGAGATAACAGAGGTAAGCGTGAGCGTAATCGCATTCACACCAAAAAAGATGACAGAACAGATAAATGCCGGTATGAGGGCGATAAGTACGCCATACATATTCTTCTTTATGCTGTCGCCACTATGAATGTGAGGGGAAGGAGATATAGTTAACGTGTTCATTGCTTTTATTTTCAAACCTTTTATTTTCTATCTTTAATAATAGCACCGGTACGGGCTTTTCCTAAGCGGATATAATCCAATAAAGGACGATTTGCAGGACAGGTAAAGCTACATGACCCGCACTCCATACAATCCATAATTCGTTCACGCTCTGTCCCTTCAAACATACCCTTTTCCGAATATACCATCAACAGGTAAGGCTCTAAGCCCATCGGACAGGCAGAAACGCATTTCGCGCACCGAATGCATGTCGTAGAAGGCTTCCGCGTTCCTTCCTTCGTATTGATAAGCAGAATACCGCTACTGCCTTTTGTGATAGGTGCATTGACATCGAGCATCGCACGTCCCATCATCGGACCACCCCCAATAATCTTAACCGTATCTTCGGGCAGTCCACCGGCAGCATCAATCAATGCCGAGGTGGGCGTACCGATGCGACAAAGATAATTGCCGGGCTTCTTCAGCGACTTGCCGGTAACGGTTACTACTCGCTCAATAAGTGGTTTATGCTTCATAACAGCTTCATACACAGCAAGTGCCGTACTCACATTTTGAACTACTACACCGACAGCAATCGGTAAAGCCCTTGACGGTACAGAGCGGTTGATGGCCGCTTTGATAAGTTGTTTTTCACTCCCCTGCGGATATTTCACGCTCATCGAAATCACCTCAATCCCCAGCATCCTGCCGGTCAGCTCTTGCAATCGCTCAATAGCGTCTTTTTTGTTGCTTTCAACACCAATAATGGCACGATTTACCCCCAAAACTTTCATCAAAATTTGCACCCCCACCAACACATCTTCCGCTCGTTCCAACATCACACGATGGTCGGATGTCAGGTATGGCTCGCACTCTACACCATTGATAATCAGTACTTCCACTTTTGACCCAGCAGGTGGCGACAATTTAACATGGGTCGGGAAGGTAGCTCCACCCATGCCAACGATGCCCGCATCGGTAATCAGTTTCAGTATATTTTCTTTTGTTTGGATGATGTTACACTCGTTTTTCTTAGAACGGTCGATGCCGTCAAGCCAAATGTCCCCCTCAACGTTGATGGTCACTGCCGGACAGGAAAAACCGGATGCATCTATATATCCGTCCACAGAAGCTACTGTCCCTGAAACAGAACTGTGTACATTAGCAGACACAAAACCGTCGGCTTGCGCAATCAACTGACCCGCCTTCACAACATCCCCTTTAGCCACAATAGCCGTTGCAGGTGCACCACGATGCTGTCCCAGAGGGATGACCACTCGCTCTGGAAGCGGTAAGGCTTGTATTTTCTCTTCCGAAGAGAGTTTATTTCCGGGTGGATGTACACCACCAATTGTGAATGTTCCTAACACGTATATATTCTTTATTTTTCAATTGTATATCGTTGTGTATCGTATGTATATTGTATGTATATTGTTGCATATCATTGTACATTATTGTATATTATTGTATATTATATCGTATATCGTTGTATATTATGTATATATTATGGCTTTAGTTGGGCAAACAGTCACGCACTTGCGACACAATCTACACTTTGTAAAATCTATATAGGCCAGATTATTTTCTACCGTAATAGCATCAAAACTACACTCTTTGGCACATAAAGAGCAGCCGATACACGCCACACTGCACCCCTTACGGGCAATGACCCCCTTCTCTTTATTTACACAGGATACGAACACACGATGGTCTTTCGGTCCTTTATTTCTCAACTCAATAATACTCCGCGGACAAGCTTTTACACAGGCTCCACAAGCCACACATTTATCATCCCAAACCACCGGAATTTCCGTTTTTACGTCCATGTAAATAGCACCAAATTGGCAGGATGAAACACAATCACCGCATCCGAGGCAACCGTAAGCGCAAGCCGTATTGCCAACATATAGCGCATGTTCCACAGCACAAGAGCAGGCTCCATCATACTTGTTGGTGCGGGGACGATTTTCGCAACTGCCGTTACAACGCACCACCGCTATTTTGGGCTCACCGACAACCGCTTCGCGCCCCAAGGCCTTAGCAATACTCGCCATCGTGGAAGCACCACCAACAGGACAAGATAGCCCGTCCATCGTATCAGCTTTTACAATCGCATCCGCTAAACCGCGACATCCGGCATAACCGCATCCACCGCAATTAGCACCCGGCAGCAAACCCTCCACCATATCAATGCGTGGGTCCTCCACCACATGAAACTTCTTGGCGACAAAAAACAAAATAATCGCCGCCAAAATGCCAAGGGCACATAAAGAAATAATAGTAATAAGTATAGTATTCATCTATGCATCTAAAATTTTCTTTTTTAGTTCCTTTGTTATCTAAACTCTTAAAAAGCCGGACTACCTATTGCTTCTGTGTCAAACATCCGGTAATATTTCTTTTTTATCCCACATCTTTTCTACTGTGAACTGTATCCGTTGTTCCAATTTCCCTCTATATAAGTAGAGTATAAAAAAATACACTATACTCGCTGCAAGTGCCACGAGTGCCGCGTGTAATTCACTATTTCCAAACGACAACACTGCACCTAAAACTCCGACAATTACAACTATAGGAATCACATAAGCCATCAAAACGGAAAACATCGCGTTATTCATCGTTGTATAAACCATCACCTGCGCTCCTTTTGTCAGTTCAAAATTAGGATGCGTGGCTGTGATTACTTTTTCTTTAGCCTCTGCCATGCCGCAAGCACCTTTTGCGTGACAAGTTGAACAAGCAGAAGCACTTGTAATAAGCACTTCCACGTATTGGGGAGTAAGTTCCCTCACAATCCCTTCGTGTCCAATTGTTCGTATCTTGTCTATATGTTTCTTACTCATCTGCTACTATTGCTTTTCCTTTCTTCCAAATTTTAAAAATGATTGTATTACAATAAATACACCAACACTACCAAATATAGTACCAGCAATTTCCCGCCCTAAATATATAAACAATCCACTAAGAAACAAGATGGATATTGCTAATATAAAAGCTAACCATAGCGATATTACTGCAATATTTGTTTCCCTATGTGCCAATCTCATCCTCTCATTATTAAAATTGATTCTTGCTTCTTGTTCTCTTTCTGTACGTTGCAATACCCAACTTATTATTGTAGGATCTATTTCTTTTAGTTTTGACAACTCTTCCGCTGATGGCAACAAACTATCATCCACAATAGTTTGATGTTCTATGGCTCCTTCATGTTGACTTGTTATTAATCGCGTATTTTGCTGATGCTGACCCATTTATCAATTTCTTAATTTGGTACTCGCTTCATTGATAGAGGATTTTATATCGAACAATAAATTCGCCACATCATTTCTGATATTCATTTTGTCATTTTTCAATCCGATATATTCAAGGTTTCGTAAATCGGACAAAATTTCATTTCTATAAGGATAGCAATATTGTACAAATATTCCCTGCATCTTACCAATAACCTCTTTCATAATATTCTCCTTTTTATGCTGCAAAAATAGTCATTTAATTGAAAAATACAAAATGCGATAGAAATTGTTATTTCTTTCGCATGAACAGTTGCATCGGCACACCTGTAAAATTCCAATGCTCCCGCATTTTATTTTCCAAATACCGTTTATATGATTCAGGCACGTACTGGGGTAAATTGCAATAAAAGGCAAATGCCGGTGCATGAACAGGTAACTGTGTGATATACTTTATTTTAACCGTTTTCCCTTTTGTCATCGGGGGAGCATAATTTTCAATCACTTCCAGCATATAGCGGTTTAACTCCGAAGTCTTCACTTTCTGCATCCTGTTCTCATAGACCTGAATAGCAATCTCTAAGGCCTTCAATAAACGCTGTTTCGTTACGACGGAAGTGAAAACAATATCTACATCTTTAAAAGGAGCAATCTTTTCCCGTATATCGTTCTCAAATTGAGTGGTCGTTTTGTGGTCTTTCTCTATCAAATCCCACTTATTCACTAAGATGACGACCCCTTTTTGGTTGCGTTCTATTAGTCTGAAAATATTCATATCCTGCGCTTCAATACCACGTGTAGCATCCAATAGCAACATGCAAACGTCCGACTCTTCAATCGCCCGCACAGAGCGCATAACAGAGTAAAATTCTACATCCTCACTCACTTTGGCCTTTTTGCGAAGTCCTGCCGTATCCACCAAGACAAAATCATGACCAAAAAGAGTGTAACGAGTGTGCAACGAATCACGTGTAGTACCGGCTACATCGGTAACAATATTCCGTTCAGCACCGATTAAAGCGTTGATAATAGAAGACTTGCCGACATTCGGACGACCGACAATCGTGATATGCGGCAAATTGTCAAGGTCCTTCATAGCAGCCTCCGGCAAATGCGAAATGACGGCATCCAATAAATCACCTGTACCTGAGCCATTAGCCGAAGATATGCAAAAAAGTTCCTCGCCGACCCCTAATTTATAAAACAACTGCGCTTCATAAATAAGGTCGTTGGTATCCACTTTGTTGACAACTAAATAAATCGGTTTCTTAATCGAGCGCAACACCTTGGCAAAATTCATATCCAAATCCGTGATGCCGGTAGAGGTATCCACCATAAACAGAATGACATCCGCTTCTTCCATCGCAAGGAGTACCTGTTTGTTGATTTCTTCTTCAAAGATGTCGTCGCTATTGGACACGTAGCCACCCGTGTCGATGACGGAAAATTCCTTCCCGCACCACTCGGCTTTTCCGTAATTTCTGTCTCGTGTGACACCACTTTCTTCGTTTACGATGGCTTTCCGACCACCCACTAAACGATTGAAAAGGGTTGATTTACCGACGTTTGGTCGTCCGACGATTGCTACAATATTACTCATTTGTTTGTTTTGTTTTGTTCTGTTTTGCTTAGTTTAGTTTATTGGGTATACCCGAATTTCTTCAAGTCATCCTCTTTGCTGCGCCAATCTTTTTTAATCTTGACGACTGTTGTCAGAAAAACATGTTTCTCAAAGAAGCGTTCTATATCCATACGTGCCTCTGTACCAACTCTTTTGAGTGCCTCACCTTTGTGACCGATGAGGATGCCTTTTTGCGAATCACGCTCTACATATATAATAGCTCTGATACTGATTTTCGTTTTTTCTTCTTTAAATTCCTCTATTTCTATTTCCACGGAATACGGTATTTCGCGCTCGTAGTGCAGCAGGATTTTCTCCCGTATGAGTTCACTGACAAAAAAGCGTGCCGGCATATCGGTAAATTCATCTTTGCCAAAAAAAGGTTCTCCCTCTGGCAACAACTCTACGATGCGTTTAAAAAGGTTGCCCACATTGAAATCCTCGGTGGCAGAAAGAGGAAATATTTCCGCTTGTGGGATAATATCAGCCCATTCGGTGTAAAGTCCTTCTACTTTTTCTTGATTGCTAAGGTCTATTTTGTTGATGACTAACAGAACGGGAACTCCCGACTTTTTAACCTTCTCAATAAAATCCTCATTTTTCTTGATATCTTCGACCACATCGGTGACATAGACGATTAGGTCTGCATCACCGAGGGCTGACTTGGAAAATTCGAGCATATATTCTTGCATTTTATAGCTCGGCTTGACGACACCTGGCGTATCTGAGAACACTATCTGATAGTCTTCATGATTGACAATTCCTTTGATGCGGTGTCGGGTAGTTTGTGATTTGGAGGTAATAATAGAAATTCGTTCCCCCACCAAACGGTTCATCAGTGTGGACTTCCCCACATTAGGATTTCCCACAATACTTACAAAGCCGGATTTATGCGCCATAACCTACTACTATCTGCTAACTACTATTTCCAAGCGCAAATGTACGAAAAAAATACGAATTACGTTTTTTTCGTAATTCGTAATTGCCCCCAAGCAAGGTTAATTTAGAAATGTAGGAATTAATTTCTCAATTTCTACATTGCCCAAAGGGCTATTTCCTTGCTATCTCAGCATACCCGAACAAAAGGTTCGGCTCTGCTTTCGATACGCTGCGTCAATTGGGCGGGAAACCCCGCCCCTACATTCCTACATTTCTCCCTCTCCCTCTGTCGGCTTCTCTTTTTTTCTCGCTTTCGACATATTTTTCATACTGTTCTTTTGTCAGTACTTTTTCCATTTTAGCGCGTGTTTCTGTCCTTAATTTTTGCATAGATTCGCGCATAGCCTCTCTGTCGTCACGTTGTTTCTCGAACTCCTCGCCCTGTTTTTTGTTGGTTTCGGTGTACCATATTTTCAATTCTTTCTTTTGTTCTTCGGTCAATTTCAACTCCTCATCGAGGCGTTTCACTGCTCTGTCGGCCATTTCTTCGGGGTCTCTACTCCTTTGACCCTGTTCACCCCCGCGCCTAGACCCTCGATTTTGCCTTGTTGAATCTCTTTGAACATTCTGGGCATTCTGAGCACTTTGACCTTGCGGACTTTTCTGTTTCTCCTGTTTCTGTTCTTTCGGTCCTTCTTGTTTTACTTCTTTTTTTTGCAGGCTTTTTTGTGAACGTTGTGGTTTGTGTTGAGCCTGAGCTGCCAAATTAACTGCTAATCCTGCCAACACAACGAATACGAATAATACTGACTTTTTCATCGTTTTCAATTTTAAATTTTTACTTCTTTTTTTATGACACTTAATACGACATATTCTATGACAACAAAGGGAAAAGAAGGTTTATTTTTGCTATTCACTTGTTTCCTGAAAGGCTAAAAGAAGAGGACAATATTTGCAGGGTAAAGGAATGAATTTTTTGATATTACAGAAAATGGGGGTAGAAGAAACAAAGCCTTCCCCATTTGGGGAAGGCTTTTACTTAGTGAACCCGAAGGGACTCGAACCCCCAACCTTTTGGTCCGTAGCCAAACGCTCTAATCCATTGAGCTACGGGTCCTCCTACTAAATATTATGAAAACAAAAAGTTACAAACACAATAAACGTAATAAAAACGGCATAACACGATAAACTTAGTAAAATGTTATAACTTATTAAAAATGCTATAACACGATAAACTCGCACCGATTCATAAACGCGGGGCAAAAGTATAAAAAAAATATGAATGAACAAAAGAAATGCAAGAAATTTCCCGTAATTTTGTGTTTTCAAGATTATAGATTGGAAAGTCCTATGGTTCCTATGAAAAACAATTGTACAATGCAGTATTAACATAATATAAGAATGGATTTTAAATTGACATCGGACTTTAGGCCTACGGGCGACCAGCCGGAGGCCATTAAGCAGTTGAAAAATGGACTGCTTGCTGACATTCCCTATCAGGTGCTGTTGGGGGTCACAGGTTCCGGTAAGACGTTTACCATTGCCAACCTTATCAATGAAATCAAGCGACCGGCTCTGGTTTTGAGCCATAACAAAACACTGGCTGCCCAGTTGTATGAGGAGTTTAAGGGTTTCTTTCCACAAAATGCTGTGGAGTATTTTGTTTCCTATTACGATTACTATCAGCCAGAAGCGTATTTGCCCACTACTGACACCTATATCGAAAAGGACTTGCAAATCAACGACGAAATCGACAAATTAAGGTTGCGCACGACTGCCTCCCTGCTATCCGGTCGCCGGGACATCATTGTAGTGTCCTCTGTATCATGTCTTTACGGTATGGCCGACCCACACGCTTTTGATTCCAATATCATCCACCTAAAGGAGGGTACGAAAATTACCCGTAACAACTTGTTGCGCCGCTTAGTGGATTCTCTGTATGCCCACAACGAAGTCGAATTTAAGCGTGGCTCCTTTCGGACAAAGGGCGATACGGTTGATATTTTTCCCGCCATCGAAACGTATGACGGTGTGGCGTACCGGTTGGAATTTTGGGACAATGTGATTGAACGCATCACGGCTTTTGAACCTTCCACCGGCAAGACCATCGAGAAAATGGACAATTTGGACATCTATCCTGCCAACCTTTTTGTGACGGATAAAGCGACGATTGCCAATGCTATCATCGAAATTGAGCGTGACCAGCACTTGCACCTCGCCTTTCTAAAAGAGAACGGCAAGCACCTGGAGGCGCAGCGATTGCAGGAGCGTGTGCGCTATGACATAGAGATGATAAAGGAATTGGGCTATTGCCCCGGTATCGAAAATTATTCCCGCTATTTTGATGGACGTGCTGCTGGTACTCGCCCGTTTTGCCTATTAGACTATTTCAGTGATGATTTTTTGATGGTCATTGATGAGTCTCACGCTACCGTTCCACAAATTAGGGCGATGTATGGCGGCGACCATGCCCGCAAGGATACTTTGATAAATTACGGTTTTCGCTTGCCCGCAGCCTTTGACAATCGTCCTTTGACGTTCAACGAATTTGAAGAACTCAGTGGACCGACCATTTACATCAGTGCCACGCCTGCCGACTATGAGTTAGAAAAGACTAACGGCGTGGTGGTGGAGCAAATCATCCGCCCTACCGGTATCCCGGACCCACAGATTGAGGTGGTACCAAGCCTTAACCAGATAGACCACCTGCTGAATGAGATACAGAAGCGTATCGAATTGAATGAGCGTACCTTAGTGACCACTCTGACGAAGAAGATGGCAGAGGAGTTGAGCAAATATTTAGACCGCATGGGGGTGAAATGCCAGTATATCCACTCTGAGGTAGAGACTTTGGATAGGGTGCAGATATTGAAAAACCTGCGGGATGGCGTGATTGATGTCATCGTTGGGGTGAACTTATTGCGAGAAGGACTTGACCTGCCGGAAGTGTCGTTGGTCGCTATTTTGGATGCCGATAAGGAAGGTTTCCTGCGTTCCACGCGCTCCTTAGTACAGACAGCCGGTCGGGCAGCACGGCATTTAGAGGGCAAAGTCATCATGTATGCCGACCGCATCACCCGCTCTATGCAGGAAACCATTGATGAAACAAGCTACCGGCGTGAGAAACAGTTAAAATACAACGACGAGCATCACATCACCCCTCAACAAATCAAAAAATCTACGGCTTCCATCCTCAAGCAAACCAAGGCATACGTAGAGCCGGAAGACTATCACATCGTTGCCGACCCTGTCACAGCTTATTTAAGTGCTGCGGATATTGAAAAGATGATTCAAAAAACCAAAGCAGCGATGCAAAAGGCTGCCAAAGAACAAGATTTTTTGGAGGCCGCACGCTTGCGAGATGAAATGTTTGGATTAGAGAAAAAGAGAAAGGCATAATGTTAACGGCAATTATTTTTTCAGGTGCTATTTTCGCAAACAGTGTTTTGTCCCGCAGGGACAGTACTCTAATAACCGTAGGCTTTAGCCTACGGTATGGGAGTATGTATGATGGTATAGTCCCGCAGGGGACGACACTTAGACACGGCACAAAAAGTGCCGTCCCTGCGGGACTTGCTCTGCCAGCAAGAAACTTGTCAGAAGTTAATCAGTCCAATTGCCCGAACACGCGCTTCAGTAAATCACTGGTACGGGCGTTCACGTCGGTGCGGATTTTATCTTCTTGGTCGCCCACTTTGAGGAATAAGCCGTCTAAGGATTTGCCGGTTACGTAAGCACCAATGTTTGTATTTATCCGTTTTACTGATTTTAGTACGGCGAGTTGAGAATCGCTTACACTCCCTAATGCTATGGCTATCTGCACCGGCGTTGAGCCGGTAATCTCTGTCAACTTATCTGATAATGTATTATTTTGAGTCGCAAAAAATTCCCATGCTCCCGCAGCGGTGTAAGTTCCCACTTTTACCTTATCTAAGGACGCCGTAATAACGGGGCTAAACGCCGATGTCAAAGAAGTAAGGGTATGGCCAATTAGATAATCCGTTGCGGCTCTGTTATTTTCACCGAACAAAATGGCTTTACCATCCGTTAAGGTCATGTCTGTAATGGCATTTACAAAAATATTCACTGCTTGGGGCGCAGCATCTTCGGCAGCCCTATTGAAAGCCGTTATTAGAACGTCTTCAAAATCAGATGTCAGGTTGATACCGACAAGTTTTACCGCCGTTTTTAGCACTTCATTGCCCGCAATAGTTTGGATAGCACTAAACATCGGTTTTGCCTCTTCGGGTAAAAGAATTTTGACGGCTTCATCTTTCAGATAACCGTCAGCGGTTCCTAAAACTGATGTGGCACTATTTGTACCCACTTTCAAGGCTTCTTTCAAACCGGCAACAATTTCGTCATCACCCCCACCTGTGAACTTATTTAAGTCATCACACGAAAATAAAAATAAAGCACTCAATAGAATACCGGATATTTTTTTCATCTTTTTTATTCGATTTAATTCGTTACTATCTGCATCCAAAATCCAAACCGGCTGCAAATATAGGGTAAAATACCCAATCGACAAAATATTGTTTTTTATTTTCCCTGAATAATACTATTTTTGCGGCTAATTATTTTTTCAGGTGCTATGAACAAATAAACGTGCGAATGAATAAAGAAATTGTGTTAAGTGGGATACGTCCAACGGGAAATCTACATTTAGGGAATTATTTCGGGGCGATGAAGAACTTTCTGCGTTTGCAGGAGGAGTATAAATGTTTCTTTTTTATTGCCGATTGGCATTCGCTAACTACACATCCGCGACCGGGTGATTTATCAGAGAACGTGAGAAAAATATTGGTAGAATATTTGGCTTGTGGGTTGGATACGGAGAAAGCAGCAATATATGTGCAAAGTGATGTAAAAGAGGTCATTGAATTGTACCTTTATTTGAATATGAATGCATATTTGGGAGAATTGCAACGTGTGACCTCCTTTAAAGAGAAAGCTCGTCAGCAGCCTGATAACATCAATGCCGGTTTGTTGACGTACCCTACCCTGATGGCTGCCGATATTCTCATCCACCGTGCCAACAAAGTGCCTGTGGGAAAAGACCAAGAACAGAATATGGAGATGACTAGAAAATTTGCACGCCGCTTTAATACTATTTACGAAACTGACTTGTTCCCTGAGCCAGAATCTTACACTTTCCCGGGGGAGACGGTAAAAGTGCCGGGTTTAGATGGTTCGGGAAAAATGGGCAAGTCCGAGGGGAACGCCATTTACCTGATTGACGAGCCGCAAGACATCCGCAAGAAAGTGATGAAAGCCGTGACAGACAGCGGTCCGACAGTACCAAATAGTGACAAACCCGAAGTAATCGAAAACTTATTCACCATACTCCGTGCCGTATCCTCACAAGACACGTATACCTACTTCAACGACAAGTACAACGCTTGCGAAATCCGCTACGGTGACCTGAAAAAGCAGTTAGCAGAGGACATCATCGCTTTCACGTCGCCAATCAGAGAAAAGATTTTGGACATATCTGCCAACAAAGATTATATGACAAAAGTGGCGGCCGAAGGAGCAGAAAAAGCGCGTGAGAGTGCCTCGGCTACGCTAAAAGAAGTGAGAAAAATAATCGGATTTAGGTAGACATACCTATTTGAACACATAAATGAAACACCATAATTAAACACAGATGATATTATCGAAATTAGAAAATAGTTCTCGGATTGAAGTCCTCCATCCCCGCTTCAAACAACTTTTTGATTATGTAAAGAAAAATGACTTGCTACACAAGGAGTTAGGGAAAATTGTACTTGATGGTGACGAACTTTTCCTTACCAATGCAGAGTACGATGGCAAGAAAAAGGAAGACCAGGACTTGGAAGTTCACCGGAAATATATTGACGTTCATTTTCTTTTTGAAGGCAAGGAAACATTCGGTTGGAAAGCGTTGGAGGACTTACAGACGGTGACACAACCTTATGATGACCAAAAAGATATGGCCCTATATGGCGACAAACCGACCACATACGTGAATATACAGCCCGGAGAGTTTGTCGTTGTTTTCCCCGAAGACCCCCACGCGCCAAACATCGGTGAAGGAAAAATTCGGAAGGCTATTGCGAAAATAAAGTACTACAAATAAATACACCGCTTCTATCTGAATCCTGATTTATAAGATTTTAGGATTATTTTTTATCCTGTTCATCCTTTAATCCTTGTTCAGACAATTCTATAATTTGTTATGAGCAACTCGTTAATTTTTCCACGTTTTGCGCCGTTGCAATTAACGGCTCTATTGGCACTTACTTTAGGGGACTTCTAAAATTTCATTTTTTCTCACGAGATTATTAACCACCCGTATTTTTGAGTTGATTATTCCCCGATGGTACGAAGTCCATTGATACCAAAGTGATTATTTTTGTTGTAATATAAACTTCTCCTCATCCACAAACATCTGATAGGCACCTTTTTTTTGGTCAAACGATGAGCCAATGATGCGTGGTTCGTGTCCTACATTTTTCGATGCAGAGGCCGGTAGCGGCGCAACGATGCCTGTAATTTGTTCTATGGCTTTTGCTAATAGTGGCTCTTGCTCTGAGCCAAGTGGCTGAAAGGGAAGAGTAAATTCATTCAGAAGCGTTTCGGGAGTAAATCCCCCACCATAGTCTGAAAAATGGTCTTTGTTGGATATTTTCAGCACAATGGGCTGCATACCCCATTTGTTGCGCGAATCATTTTTCTCATAAAACGTGATAGAGCCCACATTTTTACCGTAAGTAGTTCTGCCGATTAATTTTAATTTATCGCCAATATAGGGCTTCAATCCGTTGATAATAAGTTCACTGGCTGATGCGGTATATCTTCCCGTCAAAATATATATTGAATTTAACTGTTTTCCTAAATCAGAGATAGAGTTATTTTTCACCTTATCTTCTAATTGATAGGAAAGAGCATCCGAATTACCGTAGTATTTAATCAAAGCCTCTGTATAGCCCGTATTATATTCATTATAAGCAAATGTTTTATCTGTTACATCTCTGTCCACTAAGGCACTTGCCAAATAGATAGCAGATTGAATGGCACCACCACCATTATAGCGAAGGTCAAGAACCAAGTCTGTCACTCCTCCGGTCTTAAAGGTTTCCAACAGGTTTGCCAACTCAATATCGTATTTATAAGTGTTATCCCCATTGTCGGAGGCAAAAAAGTTATAAACCAAATATCCGATTGTTTTACCGTTCTTGGGGTCAAATATTTTGCTTGTAAGAATCGGGTGTTCAGCATAGGTTGGAACGGTAGTGATGGTCACAGGAGAAGAAAGTCCTGTTTCAGCGTCAGTCACAGTCAGCGTGTAAGAAGACTTGCTCCCATTCAGCAAACTCGTATAGTTTGCCTCAGTGACTTTTGTTCCATTGACAGCGGTGATATAATCACCTCGTTTGAGTTTCGTGGCTGCATCGGTGCCTTTTTTCACATAAACAATGATGTAGCCGATGACAGAATTATCACCTGACCCCGGTCGTGCACCTGTATAAAATTCAAACCCTACCTCTGAGGATGAAACCCCACTCAAGGAATTTAGGAGGTCGGTATAACTTTCTTGTATCCACGAAAAGCGGTCACCATCGTGAGTGGTTTCGTTGTATGGGTATTTTATGGACTCGAAGAAGTCAGCCGGTGATAGGGTATAATCAGGTTTACGCGGTAGTTTAGTATTCCAATAATAGTAGAGTGACATATTCTCATATATCCACTTATTAACGTACTTTGCGTCAGTTTGAGTTTTTTTAGTTTCGTCCTGATTAGGCGAATCATCATTGCACGAGGAGTTTAATAAAAGAAGAATAGATATTGCCGGTAGTAGCAATACTATTCTCATACTTACAACTATTCTCAGAAACATTTTCAGCGTCATTTCCATTTCCATTTAAACAGATTAGACTTATCAAAGAAGAGGTCGGTAGCGGAGTCGAACCGCTGTGCGTGGTTTTGCAGACCATTGCCTAACCCCTCGGCCAACCGACCCTATTGTAAAACTGGGGATTTCTATAAAACTGCCCGCAAAGGTAAGTTTTTTTATACAAAGTGCAAAAGATATGGCTAAATCTTTTTTGAGGTCGCTGCAAAATTTGACTCTCCTTTATTCCACCCTATATTTTAGCAATGCCCATTCTACGCATACTAAGAGCAACAACAACATTCCCAACCACCACAATTCACCCAACTCCATATAACTTACCTCACGCCTTTCACTTACCTTGTGCGTACTGCCACTGTTTACTGCATCAAGCAATTCATCCAGCCCTTTTAAATCGCTCGTGCGACCGCCAGATGTCGCAGCAAGGTCTTTCATTAGAGCTTTATCAGCCACCATATCATTCAATTCCGGATTCTGTGTTCTCACAAAAAATCCTCCTTTCTTCTCAAAGTCGGTGCCTTTAAGGTTTGTTTTCAGAGTGTAATGGTACTCTCCGGTGGCTAAATTGCCTAAATTAATTCGGTATTTATTGCCGTTTCTGTTTAAAATATAGTTAAACTCCTTCCCGTTAGCCTTTAATTGGAGGCTGACATCGGGTGTATTCACCAACTCATAGCTTTCATTATACAACTCTACATTCAAAATGGCTTCTTCTGTTTCATCGTAAATCGGTCGGATATCGTGTATGAAACGGTCATTTCCACGTCTAGTAATGAGGTAGTTTACCGTTTTATGAATGAGCGTATTAAAGAGTTCGTGGCTGCCATTTTCACGGTAGGAGAAAAGCCTCCATCGCCAAAATCCTTCTCCCCACATATACGCCGCTTTCACTCCATTTTTGTCATAAAAACTCATCAAAGCGTTGTCGGTATCAATATTTTTAATTCGTTGCACAAACAAATTCTTGCCACTATTGGACCTTATCTCCCCAAAAGGAACCACGACGGGCGGGTATTTCGAGAAACCCTGAATCTCCGCTTCCGAAAATTCAAAGTAGGGAAAATTACGCACAAAACCAGGTGTCACACCTTCTGTTACTGTGGCTGTGGTTGTCGTTGTGGTTGTCGTATTCAAATTGACCGAATAGTCCCCGATATTGCTCATATTACCCGTACTTCCTGCTATGGCAAAGGAAATCATATTGTCACGTTCTGTCAGAATGTACCACAAGGGTATTTTGCGCTTCAAAGCCGCCTCTTCCATTTTTTGAACATGCGGATCCGACCTGAGAGGATTGTGTAAAATGAGCAAATGAGGCTCCGTACTGTTGGCCTCCGAGTTAGAAAATTCACGAATAGGCTTTTTGGTGTATTTATAGATGCCCGTAATTTTGATAGCACTTGTAATAGCGGCAATATCGGGATGTGGGGCCGTGTAATAAATACGAATCTCACCCGAATTGTCCAAAATGTTCGTATAAATGACGGTAGCATTATTTTCTCGACTTAGCTCCGTGAAGTTCGTCTGAATTTCCACCGAGTACTTGCGTACACCCTTCTGTCGGGCTTCCACCTCAAAGACTGTTTCATGCAAAAAATTATCCTTGTCGATAAAAATGTCCTTCGAGCCAATGACACGCTCGTTGTCGCGCAGAAGGCACTTGAACGTTTTCCCTTTTTGCTTCGTAGCGGCAATTTCAACTTTTACCGGAAAGAGCGTGTGGAGAAAATTAAATTTATCTACCAGCGCATCCTTGATAAACACATCGGGATACTCCATCGTATCGCCTAATACGACAGTGTAAACAGGGTAGTTATTCAGCTTGTAACGTGGATTGACACCGGTATTATAAATCCCATCACTCAATAATACCACTCCCACAGGTCGCTGTCGCCTGTAATTTTCATCTATGTAAGTAAATACACCCGATATGTTCGTATAATGCTCCCTAAAATCTATGCGAGAGTCAGCATCCACACGACTAACATTTTTCCCAAATGTCAAGCGTTCCACGTCAAACTTGGCGGACAATGCAGAGAGCTTTTGCTCCAAAAATGACTGATATTCATTCTTAAAAAACGTGGAATCCACTGTGTTCAAAAGCGACATTGAGTTGTCCTGGGCGATAATGAGTAAAGGCTTTTCCCGAATATTTCGGTAGAATGATAAGGCGGGCTTTAGCAGCAAAAATAGCAACAAAAACACCGTCAAGAAACGAAGTCCCGCAATCAGTAAAATCTCCCATTTCCCCACGCTTTTCAATGCGGCGACCTTTTTATATTTCCGCCAAGCCACAAAAAACGATAACCCTATGATGGGAAAAAACCACCCAAACGAATATTCAAATAGTATGTTCATTCCGCAATATATTCATTTCCAAACTTCTCTCGAATAGCCTCTAAATATTTTTCTTCCCAGACACTTTTATTCTCTTCATCCATATCTATTAGTCCAATGATTACTTCGGCGACAGATAAGGTGCGCATATTGACAAGAGGCAGGTAATAGTCATCATCCTCTTTCTTGATTTCGGTCAATATTTGCTTGTCGGTGAGATGTCCCAGAAGAATTTGTAATTTACTGATATTGATTTTGTACTCCTTGCTGATGTCACCAATAAAAGTAGCCCCTTTGTTATTTGAATACTCGGTGGAAATATACCTTAATATGTTGATTACTTTTTCGATATTTTCCGTCCAACGGGTCTGTGGTGAGGCGTTATAGAACAGGAAATGCCTGTTTTTGAGCACAAAACAAAACTCCGTACCCCACAGAATGATACTCCAACTGAGTTGTAGCCACATCAACAAGAGGGGAAATGCCGCCAAACTGCCGTAAATAGTGTTGTAATTACTCACCCCTATTTGAAAACGAAGGTAAACCCATTGGACAATTTGGAAAACCGTACCTGCCAAAATGCCACCCACGAGCGCATGTTTAAAACGCACTTTGGTGGTAGGCACAAACATATAGAGAAATATAAATAAGCACCACACCAATACGTAGGGTGTCCACTTAATCAAGTGCATGATAAAGTTACTGGTATATTGCAGAAAACCCTCGTCTTTAGCGATTGCTTGTAAATTTGTACTCAGGAAAACGTTTATACCGCTGGCGATAACCAACAAAATCGGTGCAATAAAGAGGACAGAAACATAATCGGTAATCTGTCGTTTTAAATTCCGCCCCTTGCTGATGCCCCAAATTTTGTTCATCACTGATTCTATAGTTTTCAAGACACTCATGACAGACCACACTAACAGAGCAATGCCGACACCGGTCACAATACCACTATTCACATTTTCCAATGCGGAATTGGCAAAATTGAGTATCATCTCCATGACCTCCGGATTGGCAAACGTCTGTTCCCGCAGTTGGCTCTCCAAAAATTTGGAGATGCCAAAACCTCTGGCAATAGCGAGAACTAAGGCTAAAATAGGGATGACAGCAAGAATGGAGTGGTAGGTGAGTGCGGAAGCGGATAAGGTGCATTTGTCCGTCAAATAGCGGTGAACAGAAACAATCAATGTCGCCACAGATTTTTTCAGGAAGCGCATCCACACGTAGGAAGTACTCAAATCTGTCCGTAAAATAGTGTAATAGGTGTCTAACGATAAAAGTTTTCGCAGTTTATTATAAATACTCATCATCTAAAAATTTTAATGCAGATTTAGTTAGCAAACGCCATCCTCTTCTCGAGAGTTTCATGAACCAAAGCGTTAATGCTTGTGTTTTGTTTTTCTGCCATAATAGCAAACCAGCAATGAAGTTCGGAAGGAATCCGTATATTCAAAACGCCGGAATAAGCCTTTCGTGGCTGTATTCCTAATTCTTTACACCCTTCAAGATAACTGTCAATGCCATTTCTGAAATCTTGTTCCAGCTCTGCAACAGTTGTTCCCTCGTATGAGATGCAATCTTTTGTCATTCCCAACACCTTGCCACACAGGCAATTGTCTTCTTTGCTATATTCAACACTGCCATAATAGCCTTTGTATTCCAAATTGTTTATCATAAATTTATATTTTAAATTAAACTATTCATATTTAACTTATTATAAATATCTTTTAGTGCAGTTTCTTTGATTGGATTTCCCTGCGTATGTGGTTTATGAACATCAATAACTGACTTCAATTCCGAATTAATAAATCTCACGCGCGAACCGGAAGTCTTCCCTTTGTTGCTCAATACATATCCAAAACCAATCAATAATTTGTGCAATTCATCAAAAGTAAAATCCTTTGGAAGCCGAATAAACCGCTGTATCAATTTTTCTCTTGTGCCCATATTACATATTTTGCGCAAAAGTAACTAAAATTAGTTACATAACAAAAAATAAATCTGAACAGAGCCGTCCGGTTGGTAAATTACAGTCTCATCTTTGTTATTCATAATCACGTATTTATTTTGCTAATCCTCCCGCTCGCGCCGATTTGTAATCGGTGTGCTATTCGGCGCGAGCGAAATAGGTTATTACAATTTAGTGATTTCTTACGGATAAACAAAGGGGTAGGTGTAAATCGCACCTAAAATCATAAAGGCGCAAGATTTTGCGCCTCTATGTTATTTTATCTTGTTAATTGACGCAGCGTATCGAAGGCAGAGCCGAACCCTGTTCGGGTATGCTGAGATAGCAAGGAAAAAGCCGCAAGGCCATCTTTTCATCTTGTCAAAATCGTGGTTCAGAACAAAGGGTAGAGACACAAGATTAAGCGCGTCTCTACGGTTAATACCTACTCTTTCGTCATATCGCGTTCAAGCCCATAGTTAAACGTGTATTTTGCAAGGCTAACACCCTCTCCACCGAGCATTACGGCTACTGGGTCTGTCTTTTTGACATAAAAATACCCGTAAAAAGTTTGGCTACCACTGGTGTTGACAATTTTAACCGCATAATAAGTGTCAAAAGCAAAACCACTAAAAGAGCCGTATATTTTTGTTGCGGCAGTTCCCCTGTTGTTTGCATCAAACTCTGCTTTAGTAGTAACCACAGCATAGCTAAGGTCATAGTCGCCTCCCGATAATAGTTGTGGAACTTCAACATCAAGACTGTCAGATGTATAAGCAAAGAATATTTTCGGAGCATTCGTTCCTACAAGTGTGGAATCTCCCAAATTTTTTGCATCCGAGAGGCTGAGAGTATCTACGCGAGCAGCTTGCAAGCCTTTTATTACTTTACCAGTTAAAAGATTATAAAACGATTGGGTGGTAGAGTCCGACTTTGACCACACATTTGACACACTTCCCTCTGACAGTAAATCGGTAGCAGTAATTGTTTGGCTATTCGTGTGGGCAAACTCATCTGCAGTAACCACATATTGAACTGTCTTACTTTCTGATGGTCCTCCATCATAGACTGCCTTTACGACGATTGTTAGCGTATCTTCCGCAGCTAAAGCAAGTCCGGCAACGCTAAAGATATACTGCTTAGAGGTTGCTTTACTCGGAACGGGTTTTAAGTCTGAGCTAATGTCCGATGATGGGGGACTGTTCTTTTGCATAGTCGCCGTAAACGCGAGTTTAGTTGCATCCATCCACTCTTCAATATTGACAGAAAATGTCACGGTATCCGAAAGCGTACTTGCCTCCAAGGTGGTAAATTTCTCGTTTGTAGCGGGAGTGTTCCACGCTGAAACCATCGAAATCACCGATTTTGGTGCCGTGTAGCCGTTTGCTTCTATCTCAAGATAGGCTTTCGCACCCACTTTATTCAGCCCTAATTCCGCTGTGGTAAACTCAACGGAAAGAATTTCACCATTCACCGGTACAGCAGTACGTAGTAACGATGTACCACCGGCACTGACCAAATAGATATTGGCAGTTGCTGCACCCGCTACAACGGTTTCAAACGCAACTTTGCTACTAAGTGACACCACTTCTATCTCTGTGGGAAGTATCCCCGTACTGATATTATTTGTATCTTCGTCCGTACAGCCAGCCAATAGCAGCACCGCACTAAAAATAAGGTTTAATTCTCTTTTCATAACTTTCTTTTTCATTTTTCAATTCTACGTATTCACTTCTCACTTCTACATTTTAGCGTGTACCTCCTGCCCACCACACATTTTCAGAATATACATATTGACCGTCACCAAAGGCTTCTCTTACAGCAGGATTGGTGCTTGTATCTGAATTACCATAGCCACAACGAAGTGGGAATTTTTTAGTATTTGCTAATACAATCGGATTTTCACCCAATGCTTTCCAACGACGGACGTCGTTATAAGCCTCTACTGATTCTCCTGAGGCACCATAGAAAGCAAGGTATTTTTGTACCGCGATTTCTTGGATTGCATTCGCATCAAATAAAGGCTTTACTTCCGTATCAAAATAATCGCTCGCTTCGTCTCCATCTATCGGGGCAGTCGTTTCTTCCAACCCGCCATAGCGGTTTACTTCGGGTGCATCAAATGCAGCTGCTACACTTAATTCAGTATTAGCGATGGCAGCAATAACGGCTTCTTTCAACGCTTTTTCCGCTTGAGATGTTTGTCCCTGACGCGCGAACACTTCTGCTTTAATGAATAGGAGTTCGTGGTAGCTCATGTACATCGTGGAAGCCAATTGTGAATAGACAAATATTGACGTGTTGTAGTAGTACTGAAGCTCTTGCGGTGTCCCGTTGGGAACCATAAAGAAATTATCCACGTCGTCACCTTCCACTTGCGCCCAATCTGCATCTACAAAGACTCTGCGCAAGCGTGGGTCATTACGTTCAATCAATTTGTCTGACAGACTTTCGCTGGCTCCCAAGCCATCACGACTCCATTGGAAGTCAAATAAAGGATTGAAATTGGTGGCACCATAAACATTGAAAGCTGCTTGTTCGCTTGCCGTAGTAAAGGATTTTGATACATAGTCCAATATTTTAGTATACTCTGCACTTGGATTGCTCGCTTTATGCAATAAACGCAACGTATAGCGTGCTTTTAAGCCATAAGCAAACTTCGTCCATTTAGCCTTATCTCCTTTGTATAAAAAGTCAAAATTACCTATCGCGCTCACGTCTGTACCTTTCAAATCTTCAATGGCAGCATCCAAATAGTCAAAGATACCCTTAAAAATATCTTCTTGCTTATCCACTTTAGGATTCATATTCTTAGGATTTCCGTCAGCGTTTACAAGGGCAGCTTCGCTCCACGGGGCATCACCAAACAGGTCAGTTATCAGTGCAGAATTATAAGCTGCCAACACTTCAGCTATCCCTCGTGTCACTAAATTACCTTCTTGGGCACCTCCCTCATTGCATCGCTCAATCACCATACGGGCATTTCGTAACTCTGTATAAAGACTTACCCAGACATTGTTGAAAGTGCTGGCTGTCACCGGTTCTCCTGACCTTATTTCAGAACGGTACAACTGGTTATGCACTCCTGCTTCATGCTCGATATAGGTCGATAAATAGGTATTCAAGTCACCTCCAATATTGTGGAAAGCAGTGGAAGTGAGCACCTCAGCCAAAATATATTTACCTTCGACCTCTTTGGGATGGTCGTTGTCCTTGTTTACTTTATCAAGTGCATCGTCTGAACACGCTACTGAAAGTGCTGACACGAAGAGTACACCTGCAATTCTTTTTGTTATATTTACAATTTTCATATATCCTGTTTTTAAAATTTAATGTTTAGACCAAAGCCATAACTAGAAGCTCCCGGTAGCGAGAAACGCTCAAAGCCGCCTGACATATTGGTATTTCCCTGTGAAGATTCAGGGTCAAAACCTTTAACGGTGGACCAAAGAATGAGGTTGCGACAAAATGCGTTGACACTAATGTTCAACCTCTCTTTATTCCATATAGGATAACTCAAGGCAATCTCTCTTACTTTTATGAACGAATTTTCCTTGACCATAGATTCGGTAACATCGTTCATAGCCGAAAAGTAACTTTGAGCATCTGCACCGGAAATAAGGATATTGTTCGGTTCTCCATTTTCTTTGACAGCCGCTTCTTCAAACAAGAAAGAGGTCTTTTTGCGGTAATCTGCCGACCGCTGAGTTACGCCGTAATAATCCAATAAACCGTCCGTAGCGGAATACATCACACCCCCTTGTTTCCAGTCCAATACGGCTGATAAGCGAAACTTGTGTATTTCAAAACTTGTATTGAATCCCAAGCGGAAGTCTGCTTCTACGGTTCCCAGCACCCTATCTTCACCTGCTTGTGGAAGACCATTTTCATCCACCACTATCTGTCCTGCATCATTTCTCAAATACACTCCACCATAGATGACAGGGAACTTATAGCCGATACCGGCACGTACTTGCGGGCTAGTGAAACCGCCCAAAAAAATACTTTCAACCCCTGCTGCCAATTCATCCACATAGTTGTCTATTTTGGTGAAATTAAAGGCGAAATCCCAGTTTATATTGGGACTCTTAATCGGCCTAAAACCTAAAGTGATTTCATGTGAATTGGTGTGAATAGAACCGCCATTGGTCATCAAACTACTCGTGCCGGTAGAGCCTGCCAATGGAACTTCAAATATTTGGTCTTTTACATTCTGACGGGAAAATGTATAGTTCAAAGAAACAAAATCATTGAAAAAGGAGAGGTCTGCACCTAATTCGTACGACTGTGTGTTTTGAGGCTTTAAGTTCGGATCATAAACAACTCCATACAACGTGTAGGCAGTGATGCCATTGGCAGGATAGGAAATCGGCGTACCCGCAGAAAAGCCACCACCGTAAACAGGTGTTGTGTAATAACTTTCCATATAATCACCTGCCTGTCCCACCTCTGCATAAGAAGTACGCAATTTACCAAATGTCAGCACCTCATTCTTGACAGCCTCCAATTCCGTGAATACCCACCCAAGAGAAACGGACGGGTACGTGAACGAACGGCTACCACTCGGCATGGAAGACACTACATCGTTACGCAAGGTGGCATTGAAAAATAACATATCTTGAAAAGATAGTGCTAAATTGCCGAAGTTTCCAAAAGTGCGCTTACGCCTTTCGGTTTCATAACCATTGTATTGCACCAAGTTATTCAGATGATTCCATCCAGAAAAATTGAAACCTGTGCCATAAGATTCAAGCAAATTACGCTTGTATTCAATGAGTTCATTACCATACAATAGGTCTAAGACAAGATAATCCGTAATCTTCCAATTGTAAGTAGCTGTAAACAATGAATTTAATTCATTCTTGCGGATAACAGTGCGGTCTATCTCGCCCGTGCCGTTAGCGTGTCCATACCCGTATAAATCCTGATAGTCAGTAG
>BNXR01000028.1 GCA_025999735.1 Bacteroidia bacterium
TTACGCACCCGTGCGCCGGTCGCCGGCAGAGTATTGCTACTCCCCGCTGCCCCTCGACTTGCATGTGTTAAGCCTATCGCTAGCGTTCATCCTGAGCCAGGATCAAACTCTTCATAGTAAAATTTTTCTTGTCAATACCTCCCTATATTTCGGCAAACTTAATTACCGCGTATGTATAAGGTATCAAACACTTGTTCTTTCTTGGCCCCGTTATTTTTCAATTCATTTTCAAGAACCGCACTTGCTTTAATTTCATACAATATTTCTAAGAACGTCGTCTATTGCCCCCATCCATCCTGCAAACTACCTCTTCTACCTAATTAAGGTTTCGCCGGATTTTTTGAGAAGCGGGTGCAAAAGTAATGCTTTCAACAACACACTCCAAATGTTTTGGAAAAATAAATGAAAATATTGGAGATTTCTTATTGCAATGTTTAATTTAATTACCCCAACCTAATTTTCATTGTTTTTCCATTAATTTGTATTTAACTTTGTCGCCAAAATAGACACAAATAGACGAAAACTATGAAATACACGAGAAATGACTTGAAAGCCTTCAAAAACAGAGGCATAAAGAAGGAAGACATTGACAAACAAATGCAGAACTTTAAAGAAGGTTTTGATTTCGTTGAATTAGCCGCTCCAGCAACCTTGGATGACGGTATCAAGGCCTTTGACGAAATCGAACGGAGTTTCCTGATTGAATTGTATGAACAAGCCAGTGCCAAAGCGGATGTCGTGAAAATGGTGCCCGCATCCGGCTCCGCTTCCCGCATGTTTAAAGATTTGTACCAATTTATGGACTCTTATAGCGGTAGCACAGAGGACTTTCTGAAATTTGTGCAAGAGAAAGACCATAATAGTATGTACAATTTCTTCGTCAACCTCAAAGATTTTCCTTTTTATACACGCTTGAAAAATGCGATGTGGGAAAAAGGGAAGGACTTGGAAAAAGCACTGGAAAAAAGAGAATATAAGGAAGTATTAGAGTTTATCCTCGACAAAAAAGGCCTCAATTACGGGGATATGCCGAAGGGATTAGTGGATTTCCATGTCTATCGTGATTTTGTACGTACTGCCTTTGACGAGCATTTTGTGGAGGCAGCCTTGTACGCCGGTAACGGGAAAATTACAAAGTTGCATTTTACCGTTTCAGCGAATTACCTGAATTTAGTCAAAAGAAGAATGTTGAAGGTGATGCCCATATTTGAAAAAATGTTCCGTGTCAAATTTAAGGTAACGTATTCTATACAAGAGCCTTCCACAGATACGGTGTCCGTTTATAAAAACGGCGACATTGTTAGAGATGAAAACAACGCAATCCTCTTCAGACCCGGCGGACACGGTGCCCTCATTCACAACCTGAATAATATAAAGGCTGATTTAATCTTTATAAAAAACATCGATAATGTGGCCCCGGACCGCAATAAACAAGAAAGAGTGATGTATAAAAAACTACTCGCCGGTGCAC
Source organism: Bacteroidia bacterium (assembly GCA_025999735.1). GTDB lineage: Bacteria > Bacteroidota > Bacteroidia > Bacteroidales > Marinifilaceae > JAISHE01. The sequence continues at coordinate 1,472 of BNXR01000028.1, forward strand.
TCTTAGAAACTCAAAGCAAAGTGTTTGAACTATTGGAACAGTTAGGGAAAAGAAATATTACCGATAGAGAATTGGATGAAATTGAACGCTTTACAGAACATTTGGGGTACAGAAAGCCTAAAAATCTGAAGTTTAAAGTTCGAAAAGAGCGTGTCAAGTTCCTGAAAAATATATTAGACCGACCTATTCGCGTCTGTGGCATGGTGAAAAATGAAGGTGAACCCGGTGGCGGTCCCTTCTGGGTGAAAGAGAAGGATGGTAGCGAAAGGTTGATGATTATCGAATCTGCACAAGTAAATACAAAAGATAAACATCAGAAAAAAATCTTCGCCAAAGCAACGCATTTTAATCCCGTGGACATTCTCTGCGGTACTCGCGACCATAAAGGAAAGTTCTTTAACCTGATGAAATATGTCGATGAAAAACAAGGCTTTATCACCGCAAAATCATATAAAGGGAAGGATATATATGTACAAGAACTTCCCGGTCTGTGGAACGGAGCCATGTCAAAATGGATTACCCTATTCGTGGAAGAGCCACTAAGCACCTTCACGCCGGTGAAAACAGTCTTCGATTTGAGAAGAACGGAACACGCCAATGTGTTCTTCAACAATAATGCTTAATTCGGTAAAACATGAAACTGTACGGGCTAATAGGTTTCCCACTGGGACATTCGTTTTCTAAGCGATATTTTACGGAGAAGTTTGAGAAAGAGGGTATTGATGCTCAATACCTGAACTTTGAGATAGAGGATATTACTGCTATCAAAGATATTGTAAAACAACATCCCGATTTAGCCGGCTTTAACGTGACTATCCCCCACAAACAGACAATTATTCCCTATTTAAGCACTATCAGTGAGGAAGTGAAAGAAATCGGTGCCGTGAATTGCGTCAAAATAGACAGAACTGCGAGTACAGCGGGCACTGATACCACAAATGTCACAAGTATTGGGTATTCTTTGAAAGGATACAATACAGACTGCTACGGATTTGCCGCCTCCTTAGCGCATTTTATTCCCAAGCACATAAAACGGGCACTCGTGCTGGGAAGTGGCGGTGGCTCTAAAGCCGTACAATATGTGCTACGAAAGCGTGGTATTAACTACTTTGTCGTGTCGCGAAACCCCCAACCTACCACAAATGTTAAGGGTGCGCAGGAAATCAGCTATGCTGATGCTGCCCAATATGTCCCCACTTACACCTTGCTCATTAACACGACACCCTTAGGGATGCACCCCAAGACAGAATATTGCCCTGAACTGCCATACGAGCAATTGACCTCCTCACACTACCTTTTCGATTTGATTTACAACCCTGAAAAAACGCTGTTCCTGCAAAAGGGCGAAGCACAAGGCGCACACACCTGTAATGGCATGGAAATGCTCATCGGTCAAGCCGAAAAAGGATGGGAGGTCTGGAATCCTTAAAAGGGTGCCTCAGCGTCCGTATAAGAGCCGCCTCCACGTTCAAAACCCGTATTCAGCGTCGGCACATACCCATTATTGACTTTGGAACTGAAGGTCTGAGTGATCACTTCTCCCGTTGTCACATCGGAATGGAAAGGCGAAATAGTCTCTAAATTGCAGAATTTGGCCTGTTCTGCTCTAAAACGCAACTGTATTTCACCAACAGCACCGTTACGGTGTTTTGCGATGATAATATCGGCAATCCCTCTCGTACTATCACCCTCAGCGGTAGTTAGAACGCCATATTTTTCCGGTCTATGTATAAATAGCACCATGTCTGCATCCTGCTCTATCGCTCCCGATTCACGTAAATCTGACAACATCGGTTTCTTGGCATCCCCCGTACGACCTTCCACACCACGGTTTAACTGCGACAAGGCTATTACCGGAATATTCAATTCTTTGGCAATTACTTTCAGCTGCCGCGAAATCGTACTCACCTCATGCTCCCGATTCCACTTATTATCCATACCGGCAGTCATCAACTGCAAATAATCTACGATGACAGCTTGAATTTGATGGTTGTGCTTCAGCCGGCGACATTTTGCCCTTAGCTCGAAAATAGATAGTGAGGGCGTATCGTCCACATAAAGAGGAGCGTCTACCAAGGATCTTATTTTTGTGCTCAGATGATGCAATTCCGCTTCACTCAAATGACCGTTTTTTATCTTCGCGGATTCCAATTCCGTTTCACTCACTATCAGACGATTGGCCAATTGTATGGCAGACATTTCCAAAGAAAATATGGCCACCGGCTGCTTGTAGTCCACCGCCATATTGCGCGCCATGGAAAGCACTAACGCGGTCTTCCCCATGGAGGGACGCGCTGCAATGATAATCAAATCTGAACGCTGCCAGCCGGAAGTAATGGCATCTAAATCTGTGAAACCCGAGGGAATACCACTTATCCCATCTTCCCGCTCCCGCGCTTCAAGTATTCCTTTAATTGCCTCATCTACAACCGTATTGATTTTCAATGTGTCCTTACGGATATTCCCCTCTGCCAATTCAAACACATTTTTCAAGGCTGCATCTATCAAATCTTTTACATCTGTCGCCTCATCGTACGCCATCTCCTGAAGGTCGGTACACACACTTATCAGTTTGCGTTGGAGATATTTCTGCACGATAATACGCGCATGAAACTCAAGATGAACAGCAGAAGCCACGCGCGAAGTTAATAAAGAAAGATAGTGATTACCGCCTATTTTTTCCAAGTCCCCCTCTTGTTTCAGTTTTTCACTGACCGTAAGGATGTCCACCGGCTCATCGTTTAAAAATAACTGCGTAATAGCATGAAAAATGCGTTGATGAGAATCTTTATAAAAATAGTCCGCCTTCAGCAAATCGCTCACCTCCGTGAAAGCGTCCTTCTCAATCATCAGTGCCCCTAACACTGCTTCCTCTAAATCCGTTGCCTGTGGGGGTAATTTCCCATACTCCGAAGCTAACTCCTTGTACTCTTTCTTGTATTCCTTCTTTGCCATAAAACTTTTTCTAATGTGCTAGAACTTTTCGCTGCTGCGGGCTTGTAGCCGTTTATTGTCATCGCGTATTTTTCTTGCACAAAAATAGCCCAAAATTTCCTCGCCAGAACAAATTTTGAGCTATTGTTTTCAACAAAATAGAAATCCTTTTCAACAATGTGTTAATTACTGCGTAGCAAGGCGCGAACAGTCTCTATGGCAGTTAATTACTGCGCAGCAAGGCGCGAGCAGTCTCTATGGCAGAGGAAGTAATCTCAGCACCACTAATCATACCGGCTATTTCTTGCACTCGTTCTTCTGAATTGAGTTCCTTTATGCGTGAAATCGTCTGACTGTCAGAATCTTCCTTATAAACTTTGAAATGAGCATCTCCTGACGAGGCTATCTGGGGCAGATGAGAAATACTGATTACCTGCATCCGCTCGGACATCTCTCGCATAATACTCGCCATCCTATAAGCAGTCTCGCCCGATAAGCCGGTGTCTATCTCATCAAAGATGATGACCGGCAATTTCTTACTCTTTGAAAGAATGTATTTTAACGATAACATGACACGCGAAATCTCACCTCCCGAAGCAAATTTCGATATCTCGCCGGGCTGCTGATTCTTATTCGCTGCAAATAAAAATTTTACATCGTCCCTTCCATCAGGAGTAAAATCTTCTGTTTCTGTGCTAAAAACCACAAAATCAGCGTGTTGTATGCCTAATTCAACCAATAATCCCTTCATTTTTTCGCAAAGCTCGCCGCCTGCTTTTTCCCTCATCGCATGCAAACTATCTGCCAATTCTTGCATTTGTTTTTCCAAGCCCTCTACTTCCGCTTGCAGCACTTCTATGCGTTCGGAACTATTCAAAAAGCCATCCAACTTAGAGCTTATTTCCGCTTTCAAGGTCAGTAATTCCCCAACCGTTTCTACCTTATATTTATAGAGCAATTCGTATATCGCGTTCAGTTTGGTATTGAGTTCCTCGATGCGCCCCGGATTATATTCGATAAATTCCGCTTTTCTCTCCGCCTCCATAGCGATGTCCTTCAACTCAATGAGTACCGATTCCAAACGCGCCTCGTATTCTGAGGCATCTTTGACCACATTTTTCAATGCCGAAACAGCTGATTTTGAAGTTTTTAATGTATTGATAACCGCTGTATCCGCATCTCTGATGCTATCCGTCAATTGGTGAAAACAAGTCTTTATCAACTCTGCATTCGAGAGCGTGGACAACTCCTCTTCCAAACTCTCTTTTTCGCCCTCTTTTAGGGTAGCAGCCTCTAATTGGGAAAGTTGAAAATTCAAATAGTCCTTCTCTTTTTCCATCGTCAGGCTCTGTTCCCGTAAAATAGAGAGTTCCACCTCTTTCTTCTTTCTGACAGTATATTTTTCCTTGTAGGCAGCTAAAAGTTCTCTATTACCGGCAAAAGCATCCAACAGCTCAATCTGATACTCGGGACGAGCCAACAAAAGCGACTGATGTTGAGAATGAACATCAATCATAAATTCACCAAATTCTTTCAAATCCTTGCTGTTTACAGGCGTGTCATTGATGAAAGCGCGCGATTTCCCGTCTGGCGAAACTTCTCTTCTGACAACGACACTATTCCCATAATCAACATTTTTCTCCTCAAACCATTTTTGCAGTGCGTAGTCTTTAATATTGTAAACGACCTCCACCACACATTTTTTCGTTTTATCCATCAGCACGGAAGTATCAGCCCTCTGCCCTAATGTCAAGCCAATAGCTCCCAGTAGGATAGATTTTCCTGCACCTGTTTCACCGGTAATCACGCTAAAACCGGTAGCAGGAGCGATTTCCGTCAATTCTATCAAAGCATAATTATGAATGTGAATGTGTTCTATCATTTCATCAGTCCTATTTGTGAACTGCAAAAGTAGATGAAAATCGCAGGATTTCCAAGCACGCGCAGAGAAAATAATTAATCGAAAACTGATTTTTTTTACAGAGGGAACGTACAACATGGCAATTTAATTATTAATTTTGCGGCCGATTTGTAAATATTACACAAGATGGCGAAATTTTTAACATCCAGAAGCGAGGATTACTCCCAGTGGTACAATGAATTAGTAGTAAAAGCAGGATTGGCGGAGCCAGCAGCCGTGAGAGGGTGCATGGTGATTAAACCTTACGGATACGCAATCTGGGAAAAGATGCAGCGTCAGTTGGACGATATGTTTAAAGCTACGGGGCATCTGAATGCGTATTTTCCGTTATTGATACCCAAGTCTTTTTTTTCAAAAGAGGCAGACCATGTAGAAGGTTTTGCCAAAGAGTGTGCCGTTGTGACCCACTATCGCTTGATGAAAGACCCTGCGGGGAATGGTTTAGTGGTTGACCCTGAGGCAAAATTGGAAGAGGAATATATCATCCGCCCCACTTCAGAAACGATTATTTGGCATACCTATAAAAATTGGATACAGTCGTATCGCGATTTACCGATTCTGTGTAATCAATGGGCAAATGTGATGCGCTGGGAGATGCGGACCCGAATGTTTCTACGTACCTCGGAATTTCTGTGGCAGGAGGGACATACAGCTCATGCAACGAAACAGGAAGCCTTAGAGGAAGCCAAAAAGATGATACAGGTCTATGCAGAGTTTGCCGAAAAATGGATGTCAATGCCGATAATTATGGGCTGCAAGACTGATAGTGAACGATTTGCAGGTGCTTTGGAAACTTATACCATTGAAGCTTTAATGCAGGACGGTAAGGCTTTGCAGTCAGGCACATCCCATTTCTTGGGGCAGAATTTTGCCAAAGCCTTTGACGTTACCTTTACCAATAAAGAGGGAGTTTTGGAATATGTGTGGGCGACTTCTTGGGGTGTATCGACCCGCTTGATGGGTGCTTTAATCATGGCTCATTCCGATGATAATGGTTTGGTATTGCCACCGAAATTGGCTCCTTTGCAGGTGGTAATCATACCTATATACAAGAATGGGGAAGCTTTGAAAAAAATAGGCTTGAAGGTGGCTGGCATCGTCCAAAAACTGAAAGAACAAGGAGTAACTGTCAAATATGACGATGATGATACACAAAAACCGGGTTGGAAATTTGCGGAATATGAATTGCAGGGTGTGCCGGTACGCTTGGCGGTAGGGGAGAGGGACTTGGAAAATAATACAGTAGAAGTGGCAAGACGTGATACGCTGACCAAAGAGACCGTTTCACAAGACGGTATCGTAGAGTACATTAAAGCTTTATTGGATGCGATACAAGAGAATATTTACCAGAAAGCCTTGAAATTCCGTGACGCCCTGATTACAAAAGTGGATACTTACGATGACTTTAAGTCGTTATTGGAGAACAAAAAAGGGTTTTTCCTTTGCCATTGGGACGGTACAGCAGAAACAGAAAATAAAATAAAGACGGAAACAAAAGCGACAATTCGCTGTCTGCCCTTTGATATGGGCGCAGAGGAAGGGAAATGTATGGTGACAGGTAAGCCATCGCATCGACGTGTACTGTTTGCTAAGGCATATTAACACTGTAAATGGTTATGATTGAAGTTGTTGAGCGTTTTCTTCGGTATGTAAAATATAACACTCGTTCGGATGCCCATACAGGTATGCAGCCTTCTACTCCCGGCCAGTTGGAATTTTCACAGACCTTGAAAGAAGAAATGGTTGAGGTTGGTTTGGAGGATGTGACCTTAGATGAAAACGGGTATTTGATGGGCTTTTTATCCTCTAATTTGGATTCGGAAGTTTTGACGATTGGATTTATTGCACATGTGGATACCTTCCCTGAGATGAGTGGTAAGCACGTGATTCCGAAGGTGGTAGAAAATTATAGGGGAGGTAATATTGTTCTAAACGAGGAAGAGAATATTGTATTATCGCCGGAGCGTTCGCCGGAATTGCTGAAATACATAGGTCAGGATATTATTACTACGAGTGGTAAAACCTTATTGGGAGCGGACGACAAAGCCGGTGTAGCGGAAATTATGACGGCCATGGCGTATTTGAAAAAGCATCCTGAAATAAAACACGGTCGCATTGCCGTTTGCTTTACACCTGACGAAGAAATAGGGGAGGGGACGACACATTTTGACCTTAAAAAATTTGGTGCCACGTTTGCTTTCACGGTGGACGGTAGCGAGCTAGGAGAATTGGAATACGAAAATTTCAATGCTGCACGTGCAAAGATTACCTTCAAGGGTATCAATTTTCACCCCGGTTATGCTAAAAACAAAATGGTTAATTCAATATGGGTGGCACATGAATTTTTGGCTGCACTACCCAAGCATAGTACGCCTGAAACGACATCAGGGAATGAGGGATTTTATCATGTCACTTCCATAAAAGGAGGTGTAGAAAGTACGGAAATGGAGGTACTCATTCGGGAATTTGACAAAGAAAACTTTGAAAGACGTAAGAATGTGATACAAAATGGAGTACGTGATTTTTCAAAGAAATATGACCTCCTCATAGATTTGGAAATGAAAGACCAGTATTACAATATGCGTGAAAGGATAGAGCCGGTGCAGTACATTATAGAAATTGCCAAGCAGGCAATGGTAGCTTGTGGTGTAAAGCCTCAAATACAGCCTATTCGTGGTGGTACGGACGGTGCCCACCTTTCATATATGGGATTGCCAACACCCAATATCTTTACTGGCGCGCATAATTTGCACGGACGTTACGAATATATTCCCATTCCTTCGATGGAAAAAGCAGTTGAGGTGATTGTAAAAATCGCAGAATTGAGTGTGGAAAAATTGCACAAATAATAGCTTTTCCTCTGACAATGGGACTCATATACGGTTGATGAATATTCACGATACAGTCTCCTATTGTTTCACTTCTCACACAATGAATCGGTAAACAGGATGCCTTGTAAGTGGTCGTATTCGTGTTGGAAGATGATAGCTGTGAAGGTCGTCTGGCGGCTGTATCCTTCCAAGTGCTCGCGTATAAGTTCGCCTTTTTCATTATAGTATTCCACGTCCACCCACGGATAGCGGACAGAGTTACCCTGAGCATCCGGAATTGATAGGCAACCATCGCGCTCAAAACAGACTGTCGTATCAGGGTGATTCACTATTTTGGGGTTTATAGCGACACAAATTGGTTCGTCGGGTTGGTTAAGTCGAAGAAATAGAAAAAGATTCTTTGAGATGCCCACTTGGGGTGCGGCGATTCCTACGCCATCTTCGGTGGCAAGTGTCACGATTAGTCTGCTTATCAGGTGCTTCAATGTTGTATCGGCGACAAGTTTTTGAATATCAATAGGATTCTTGCTATCTATGATGTCCTTGCAAGCGGTACGCAGTACGATTGAATCCTCTTTATTTGTGACTTTCAACACTCGAAATGGGGTCATTGCTGACTGTTCGTGGATGACGGACTTTTCAGTAGCTGTAAAAGTATTCGTGGCGCAAGAAAATAACAACAGAGTGCTCGCTAATGCAATGAAAAAGATTCGTGTATTCGACATTTGGGATGTTACATTATTGTAATATAATTCTAAACTGCTGATACCCATAAATTATATCGGCTTGTGAAATGCAAAGGTAGCATTAAATTTCCCCATTACACACAACCGAATAAAAATATCAGACAAAATTTATAGGGGAAAGTTACGGAATTTTGACCTGTTTTCTCTCTTTTATCTTATCCCACAGTTTCAATCCTGCTGCGGCATGGTTGGAATATCACTGTTTTATGGCATCCAACAACGATTTTACTGCCTCTTTCGGTGTGTTCTCTTTTAATAATTGCACAAATTTACTCCCGACAATAGCCCCCGAAGCATACTCATTAGCCGCATCAAACGTGGCTTTATTGCTGATTCCAAAACCAACCAAGCGGGGATTCCGAAGTGACATGTCGTGGATACGACGGAAATAGTCCTTTTTTTGTTCGTCAAAATCGGCTTGTACCCCCGTGGTGGAGGCACTCGATACCATATAGATAAAGCCGCTTATGTGTTCGTCGAATAGGCGGATACGTTCTTCCGATGTTTCGGGCGTAATGAGGAGAATGACTTTTATGCCGTATTTGTCGGCAAGCGGTTTGTAATCCTTGATATAATCGGCAAAAGGCAAATCAGGAATAATCACTCCATCAACTCCTACGGATTGTGCCGTACGACAGAATTCCTCCATGCCGAATTGCATGATAGGATTCAAATAGCCCATCAACAAGACAGGAATTTGTATGGTGGAACGAATAGGCTGTAATTGTTCAAACAAAAGACGTAAAGTCATCCCATTCTTTAATGCCAAATTGGATGCTTCTTGAATAACAGGACCGTCTGCCATCGGGTCGGAAAATGGGATGCCTATTTCTACCATATCCACGCCTTGTGCCTGCAATTCGCTGAGGATAAGCGTGGTATCATTCAACTGCGGATAACCTGCTGTGAAATAAACGGATAAAATGCCGTGTTGCTTCGTTGTAAAAAGTTGTTGTATTCTGTTCATGCTTTATTTGTTCAGGTTTTAGACTTTATTCTTCAGGGTTTAGGGGTTTAGGGTTTCAGGTTTCAGGCTTTTAGGTCATTAAGTCTTTAGGCTTTCGATGAATGTCTTTAATTTTTGAATATCTTTCATTGCCGGTACTGTTTCAAAGCCACTGTTGAGGTCGATGCCGGCAAACTGTGGATGCGAAAATGCACGAATAGCTTTTACGCTGTCGGGGTTGATGCCACCGCTTAATAAAAAAGGAGTGTTCCCCCCGTAGGACTGCAAAACTGACCAGTCAAAAGATTTTCCCGAGCCACCATAGTTGCCATAGTTGCCATAGTTGCCATAAGCGCCACAATCGTCACAATCGTCACATTTGGTGTCAAAGATAAAATAATCGGCAATGCCTTCGTATTGTTTTGTTTGTTCTAAATCTTCTGCTTTTGCGATAGGAAACGCCTTGATGACTTTGTTGCCGGACTGTTTGAGGTCGGCACATTGCTGTGGAGGCTCATTGCCGTGTAATTGGATATAATCCAGCCCCCTATCCCCCATCACGGAGGGCTTCGGGGCGTGTACGATTTTCAAGATTTGCTCGTTGGTTTCATTGACAAAAACACCAACCGTTTTCCCCTTCCCCTCTATCCTTCTTCCTACCTCTATCCCCCTCCACAAGGCGGAGGGAGTGGAGACATATCTGGGCGATTTCGCATAAAAAATGAACCCTATAAAATCCACCGATAGGGCGGATAATTCACGGATATTTTCGGCATCGCGCATTCCGCACACTTTAATCAACATCGCTACCTCCCCCTAAATCCCCCACAAGGGAGACTTCTTTTATAAATTGTTTTAACTCCTCACCGGGTTGTCCGCCTTTCATAAAGCGTTCGCCTATCAGAAAACCGCTAAAGCCTACTTCGCGTAGTTGTTTTACATCGGTAGGCTTGGAAATGCCACTTTCGGAAACCAATAACACGTTGTCACGACGGACGTGTGCCCTTAATGAATGAACTAATTGAAAAGAATTCTCCACATCGGTGTGGAAAGTACCTAAATTCCGATTGTTCACGCCCACCATATCTATATTGGCATGGAGATGCGACAATTCTTTTTCATCGTGAATTTCGAGCAATACTTCCAATCCCAATTCGCGGGCTTTTTCGGCAAACCGCTTACATTCGTCCACCGTCAATATGGAGGCAATTAACAACACAGCATCAGCACCGGCAATGCGTGCCTCGTAGAGTTGATATTCATCAACCACAAAATCTTTGCGCAACAGCGGCAATCTGACTAATGCCCGTGCCTGCTGCAAATCGGCGAGCTTGCCACCGAAAAATACCTCGTCCGTCAAGACGGAACAAGCCGATGCACCGTTTTTTTCGTACAAGGGTACTACCTCTTTTATCTGGGCATTCGGAAATAACCAACCTTTGGACGGCGATTTCCGCTTAAATTCAGCAATAATACCACTCCCGTCCAACAAGGCTTTCCGCAGAGAGGCAGTGGGGCGAAGCAAGTCCTCTTTGCCGTTTGCAATCAATGTGTCAAGTGGTAGTTTTTGTTTTTGTACTGCCACCTCAATACGCTTGTTAGCAACTATCTGTGAGAGAATATCTTGCATACGATTATTCATCTTTCTTTACCCAAACGGATGTGATTTCCCCGAATACAAATTGGCGTTCCGTATGTTCATCTTCGTTTGCTTCGCTGATGTTATCCCTATCTTCCTGAGAATAAAAATCATCCACATTCGGAGTCGTAATTTGCGTTAGTTTACATTCAATAATTAACTTGGCTTCTGCAAAAGACATATTTCCGGCAGGAGTTTGAATACCAGTCAGTTGAACTTCTTTCATTTTCTCGCTATCCCTTCCCGATTTACTCCCTAAAAAGAGCATTCGATTCTGCTGCTCATTAGGAAAGAAAGTCAGCGTATAGGTTTGTTCTTTTTTGAGCAATTCAAGTGTATAACGGTCGCTGCGAGCAATACACCAAGTCGTGGGTTTCCTGAAAAGAAGTCCCAAGCCACCTCCGCTGCCTACCATGGAATTATAATGTTCTTCCTTGCCCGCAGTGACGGCAAAAAAATCTCTTCCCACCAATGTAAACACATTGAAACTGTCGCCCGCTTCTTCCGGCGAAATTTGTCTGAATAATTGTTCAAAAGGAACTGATGTCGAATGTTGTTGCATTATTTTATTCTTTGTCATTTCATTGATTGATTTCTAAAAATTTCGTGAGCGTATCGTAGGCTTTTCCGCTCAGCAGGGATTCGCGTGCCTCGTTGATGCACGTTTCGATTTTCTTTTCGGGACAAATCACGTGAATGGCAAATCCGGCATTGGCTACGACGCAATCGGTTTGACTTTGTGTTGCCTTGTTTGTCAGTACCTTATCGAAAATTTTTGCTGCATCTTCGGGTGTTTCGCCACCGTACAATTCTTCTTCTTTTACTCGTTGGAATCCCAACATTTCGGGTGTATAGACTTTTTCTTTTTCTGCCATTGAGAGTTTGAAATCGCCGGTCAAGGAAATTTCATCGTAGCCGTCCAGACTGTGTACGACCGCAAATTGTGCGCCACTTTCTTGGTAGATATAACTGTACAGTCGCAGCATCGGCAAATTATATACGCCCAGTAATTGATAGGTCGGCAACACCGGATTGACCAAAGGTCCCAATACGTTGAAGAAACTGCGTACACCCAAACTCTTGCGCACGGGTGCAACGGCTTTCAGTGCAGGATTGAACAGTGGTGCGTGCAGATACGCAATTCGGCAGGCATCCATCGAACGACGAAGTCGGTCAATGTCGGTGGTAAATTTCACGCCGTGTTGCTCCATCACATTGCTTGCACCGCTGACCGAAGTGGCACCGTAATTCCCGTGTTTCACGACATTATAACCCGCTCCGGCAACCGTAAAACAAGCCGATGTGCTGATATTAAACGTATTTTTGCCGTCACCACCTGTTCCAACGATGTCAATAGGTTTGTAATCAGCCAAGTTTACCGGCACACGCATTTCTAACAGTGCATCGCGAAAGCCGGCAATTTCCTCTACGGAAATATTGCGCATCAGGAAAACGGTAATCAAGGCCGCTATTTGCGAGTCGTTGTACTTCCCTGCGGCAATATTTTGCAAAATCGTGCGTGCCTCTTCACGCCCCAAGTACTGGTGTTCAAATAAACGATAAAGAATTTTATTCATGGTGTTATTTACTAAAGTTTCCCACCTTTTATAAGGTGTCAAAATAGGACAAATCAGGAGTGCAAAAGTAAGATAAATATTGTATAGACACAAAATTTTGTGTCGCTACGTAATTGTCTTGAACCATGATAAGGTCTTGAACCATGATAAGGTCTTGAACCATGATTTTAATAAGATTAACAAGATTAGCAAGATGAAAGAGGAAAGAAAGAGATGAGACAATTATCTTGGTCATCCTTTAATTGACGCAGCGTACCGAAAGCAGAGCCGAACCTTGTTTGGGTATGCTGAGGTAGCAAGGAAAAAGCCGCAAGGCCATCTTGACAAAGTCGTGGTTCAAGACAAGCGTAGAGACGGGGCATGCCCCGTCTCTACACGTTTACGCCCATGTAGGGGCAGACCTGCGTGTCTGCCCTGAAAATGAGGGCGCACACGCAGGTGCACCCCTACATATTGTTTTGTAGGGTAGTGCTTGTGGAATGGGAAAAGTTGTTTACCTTTGCAGAGTTTTAACTTTAAAAGATACAACATTATGGAACAGTTACAGCAAGTACAAACAGATATTTACGAAGGTAAAAGCCCCGAATTTATTGCCGACTTTGAAAAAGCATTGGCAACAGCAATCACAGCAGAGGAGTTGATGGAGTATATGCACAAAGAAATTGACTCGTGGCCATGGAAAGACAGGTAATTTTTGCAGAAGACGTTAAACTATATCTGCGAGACTTGTCTATCTTGCTTTTTGAGAGAAACTATTTCAGTTTTCCGGGGGATGCAAAAGCATACGTTGACCGTATGGTTAAGTATATGCGTACCTACATTGGCATTCTGCCTATTAGACCTGCACCACACTATTTTAGTAGATACGCTTCCGATTTGTATTATATTACCTATCATGCCAATCAGAACACGTTGTGGTATGGTTTTTACCAACAGTCATTGAACATTTTCATCGTGCGGCATATTACCAATAGCCACATAGCCGCGCAATATTTTGTGTAGTCCTTATAGGCAGAACGTTCAGTGATATACGTGTTTTTAGTGGGTAGTGCTTGTGGAATGGGAAAAGTTGTTTACCTTTGTGGGGCATTAATAAACTAATAGTATGGAAGCAACAATACAAAATTTTACAAGTCACGTAGATGATTTGTTTGCCAAAGTGGAAGATATTCGCGAGCCGCTTGTGGTGGAACGTAAAGGAGAGAATATGGTCATCTTGGCTCAAATGGATTACAACGGAATTATGGAAACTTTGCATCAACTCAGTTCTTCTGCAAACATTGCACACTTGCGCAACAGTATTGAACAAGCCAAACGAGGCAAAAGCATTCCCGTTGATATTGATAATCTATGGAAATAGTTTTTACTCCCGAAGCCCAAAGAGACCGTGAATATTGGAAAAAAAGTGGTAATGTAAGCGTACAAAACCGTATCACTGCGCTATTGAAAGATATGCAACAGCATCCTTATATGGGCATAGGAAAACCCGAAAGGCTAAAATATAATCTCACAGGAAATTGGTCTCGCAGGATTACAGGTGAGCATAGATTAGTTTATTTTGTAGAAAATGAAATCATAACAATTATCTCGTGTCGGTTTCACTATTGATTTTTGATGGACTGAATGTTCGATAACGCAGAGAATTGTCTTGAACCACGATTTTAAGTTGTCTGAACCACGATTTTAATAAGATTAAAGGATGAGCAAGATGAGCAAGATGAAAGAGATGAGACAATTATCTTGATAATCTTGACAAAATCACGGTTCAAGACAAGGAGGTTGCGGGTCAAGTCCGCAATGACGGGTAGGGAGAGACGGGGTTTATATAGACGACCCCGTCTCTACACGTTTACGCCTATTTTTACCGAATAAACAGTAGTTCTCGATATTTCGGCAACGGCCACATTTCGTTATCAACAGAAAGTTCGAGTTTATCGATGTGATAGCGGATATCATCAAACAAAACGGCTACTGAGTCATGGTAAACGATGGCTTTTTCGCGTTCAGAGGTTATTTTGTTGGCCACCTTCCGTGCATCTACCATTTTCGCTGTCAAGACCCTGATTTTGTTGATATGGTCAGAAATTTCTTCTACTGTATCCAAGTCCGATTTCGCCAATGACTTCACTTTTGCAGCAGGGAAAACGCGCTGGATTTTGTCTATTTTGTCCAAGAGAGATTCCTGATAGCGCGAGGCCACAGGAATGATGTGATTTAACGCCATATCTCCCAATATACGAGCTTCAATCTGAATTTTCTTCGTGTACGTTTCCCATTCCACTTCGGCGCGGGCATGAAGTTCCTTTTCACTCAATACACCAGTGTCAGCATACATTTTTACGGTTTCTTTGGCTATGAGACGGTCAAAAATAAGGGGTACAGAAATCTCACAGTCCAATCCTCGTTTTTGAGCTTCTTTTTTCCATTCATCACTATACCCATTGCCGTCAAAGCGGATGGCTTTTGTCTCTTTGATATAAACTCGCAAGGTGTCAAGAATGGCATCTTCCGTTTTTGTTCCCGCTTTCAACTTCTTATCAACTTCTTTTTTGAACAGGAGTAATTGTTCTGCCACAGCGGTATTCAGGGCAATCATAGCCGCAGCACAGTTTGCCGATGAGCCAACAGCACGGAACTCAAATCGATTGCCTGTAAAGGCAAAGGGCGAAGTACGGTTGCGGTCGGTATTGTCACGTAACAGTTCGGGCACGTGGGAGATGCTGAATTTCATGCTCTGTTTGCCGTCCATTTTAATATCCGTATTGTTCTTGCTATTTTCGATTTCATCCAATACATTGGAAATCTGTGTACCCAAGAAAGTGGAAATAATGGCTGGTGGTGCCTCGTTGGCTCCCAGACGGTGGGCGTTCGTGGCACTGGATATGCTGGCTTTCAATAGACCGTTGTGCTTCCATACCGCCCGCGTTACATTCACTAAGAAGGTGATGAACTGCAATTTATCCTTCGCTGTTTTGCCGGGTGAAAGTAGATTTACACCCGTATTGGTGCCAAGCGACCAATTGTTGTGTTTTCCACTGCCATTTACGCCTTTGAAGGGCTTCTCATGAAGGATGAGGCGGAAATAGTGACGACGTGCCACTTTCTTCATCACCGACATCAGCAGAATGTTGTGGTCGTTCGCAATATTAATTTCTTCAAAGACGGGTGCCAACTCGAATTGGTTGGGAGCCACCTCATTGTGACGGGTTTTCACGGGGATACCTAATTTCAGGGATTCGTATTCCAAGTCTTTCATGAATGCGACTACCCGCGTGGGGATGGAACCGAAATAATGGTCTTCCAACTGCTGATTTTTCGCACTTTCGTGTCCCATCAGCGTGCGACCGGTGAGCATCATGTCGGGGCGTGCAGACCATAGGGCTTCATCAACCAAGAAATATTCCTGTTCCCAGCCCAAATAGGAAGATACTTTGCTCACTTTCGGATCGAAGTAGTGGCATACTTCGGTGGCAGCCTTATCTACTACTTCGATGGCTTTTAATAAAGGTGCTTTGTAGTCCAACATTTCACCCGTATAGGAAATAAATATGGTTGGAATGCAGAGGGTGTCGTCCACCACGAAAGCGGGTGATGTAGGGTCCCAAGCTGAGTAACCGCGAGCTTCAAAGGTGTTGCGGATTCCGCCACTGGGGAAACTCGAAGCATCTGGTTCTTGCTGTATTAAGAGTTTGCCGGAAAATTCTTCCAACACACCGCCTTTTCCATCGGGGTCGATAAAAGAGTCGTGTTTTTCTGCGGTACCGCCGGTAAGGGGTTGAAACCAGTGAGTGTAGTGAGTGACACCTAACTCTGTTGCCCATTTTTTCATTCCTTCGGCAATCACGTCGGCCGTTTCAGGATTTAGGGGAGTGCCATTTTCAATTGTATTGCGCAACTCCTCATAACACTTCTTGGGAAGATATTTCAACATCTTCTCATTATTAAACACATTGTGACCGAAATAATCACAGGGACGGCCCTCTGGGGCATTGACAACGACAGCTTTCCGTTTGATAGCTTCGTTTACAACTTTAAATCTTAATAGTGACATAACTTTATTATTTAAAAATTTATAATTGGAACATTAAAAGTCGTAAATCAGAAATAATGCTGCAAAAGTATATATTTTTTACATATACCCCTAATTTTTTTGTATAAAAATTTATATTTTATGAAAATTCCGGGATATACCCCCTAAAAATTGTTTGATTCTGGTTTTGATTGGGATTTTAAAACATTTTTATAGACTCAAAAAAGGGTCAAACAAATAGTCATTCCCAGTTATTGAAATTTCCGTAATTTTTATTAATTTTGCGGCTTCAATAACAGATTGCAACGTGGATGTTTTATTCGAAGAATGGGACTGACGGGGCGAAGCTGTGAAAAATTATGGATATAAAAGAGTTAATAAAAAAAGAATTCCCAATACCGAAAAAGATGCTATCAACAAATAAATAGTATCTTTGCTGCATCATAAAAAAGTAAAATGGCAAAACGCGAAATACGTTTCTTTAACACTACAGGTCCCTGTAATCCGGATATGCACTATATGCTGCCGCCAGAAGAGCGCCTTGTGGGAGCACAGTTGCACCGCTACATCAGCGACCAACTCTACTGGGTACTTCACGCACCACGTCAGACGGGGAAGACTACGTTTCTGCAAAGTTGGGCACGCGAGATAAACTCCAGCGGTAAGGAGGTCGCCTGCTATGTGAGTGTGGAAACTTGTCAGGGAGTGTCAGAGCCGGAAAAGGCTATGCCAACAATTTGTAGTGCAATTCAAGCTTGGGCTAAAAGATATGACTTACCTGTACCAACAATCAGCAGTGAAGACCCATTGTTTTTTTTAGGTAATATTCTAAGTAATTGGTCTGCATTAGTCGCTTCCAAACCGTTGATTGTCCTTTTTGATGAAGTGGACGTGTTGGAAGGTGAGACTATGATTAGTTTTTTGCGCCAGTTGCGCGATGGTTTTGCCGGTCGAGGCGTGGGCAAGTTTCCTATTTCCATTGTCTTAGTGGGTATGCGTGACCTGAAAGATTATATTACGAAGTCCAAAGACGGCATTGCACCCAACCCCGGCTCACCGTTCAATATCAAAGAGGATTCTGCCGTATTATCCAATTTTCATAAAGCAGATGTTGCCAAATTGTTTGCTCAACGGACAGCGGAAAATGGGCAGCAAATTACGCAGGAGGCTTTGGATTACGTCTATGAACAGTCGCAGGGTCAGCCGTGGATTGTAAATTCTCTTTTAGGCAGAGCTACCCTGCGCATTTTGGAGCAAACTAGCACGGAAACCGTTACCCTTGACCACGTACAGGAGGCGCGTCTGCAGATGGTTTTAGCACGCGAGACCCATTTGGATGCGTTGGCTTATCGCTTGGAAGACCCACGGATACGGCTTGTGATAGAATCCATGCTTGCGGGTGAATCAGATCCTACATTAGCTCAGAGCGAAGCCTTCCGGCTCACCTTGGATCTTGGTTTGGTGAGTATCGTAAACGGTACGCCACAAGTATCTAATCCTATTTACCGCGAAATTTTGGCCAGAGAGATGACTTATGGTCCTCAACTCGCTATCCCTGCTCCTGCATGGGAATGGCAAAAAAGTGACGGTACCTTGGATATGGATAGGCTATTGCGGGAGTTTCAAAAGTTTTGGCAGCGACATTCAGAGATTTGGGAGCAGAAATCGGACTATACCGAGGCTTTCCCACATTTACTGTTAATGGCTTTCCTTCAACGGATAATCAACGGTGGGGGGCAAATAGATAGAGAATATGCCGCCGGTCGCGGACGCTTGGACTTGGCTGTAGAATTTAATAAACAGTTCTATATCATCGAAGTCAAAATCATTCACTATTACGATTCGCCCGACACGGTGAGGGAAGAGGGATTAGAGCAGATACGTGCTTACCGTGATAAAATAGCACCTTTGGCATCCGCTTATTTGGTGATTTTCGACCGTCGTCCGAAGGCACAGCAACTCCCTTGGAATGAGCGGATTAAATGGGAAGAAGAGGAGGGAGTGACCGTGCTGGGATGCTGAACATTTTTGTGATGTCCAAGCAACACATCAACAATGTACTATCGACATCAATAACAGTGTCATCAATGTCACAAGAAGTCTATATGCTCAGTTTTAACAAATTGATTTACAATGGATCAGATTACCGTTACATCGCCCCTACTTCCCTCTTTGGATGAATTTATTCCTTATTTGAGGGATATTTGGGATAGAAAGTGGATTACGAACAATGGGCATTATCACCAGAAGTTGGAGGGGGCATTATGCGATTATTTGGGCGTGAAATACTTGAGTCTTTTTACCAATGGGACAATACCGTTAATAACGGCTTTACAAGCTTTGCATATAACAGGTGAGGTGATAACATCGCCTTTTAGTTTTGTTGCCACCACTCACTCACTTTGGTGGAATGGCATTAAGCCTATTTTTGTAGATATAGATCCTATTACTTGCAATATTGAGCCGACTAAAATAGAGGCAGCTATTACGCCCAAGACAACCGCCATCATGCCGGTACATGTTTATGGGATGCCTTGCGATACTGCGCGTATTCAAGAGATTGCCGATAAATATGGTTTAAAGGTAATTTATGATGCAGCCCATGCTTTTGGTGTTACTGTCAATGGTAAGTCAATATTGGAATTTGGAGATATGTCCACATTAAGTTTTCACGCCACAAAAGTATTTAATACCATTGAGGGAGGGGCTTTAGTTTGTTGTGATGCAGAGACAAAGAAACGGATTGATTATTTAAAGAATTTTGGTTTTGCAGGGGAAACGACCATTGTTGCTCCAGGTATTAATGGTAAAATGGACGAAGTGCGTTCGGCTTATGGACTTTTAAATTTAAAACAAGTTGATGATGCCATAGAAAAGCGTCGTCAAATTGCTAATCAATACAGAGAAGGATTAAAGGATGTGGACGGCATCACGTATATGAATGATATACAGGGTGTACATCATAATTATTCCTATTTTCCAATCTTTGTAGATGCGAAAAAATATGGCATGACACGTGACGAATTGTATGAAAAGTTGAAGAAAAGTAACATATTAGGGAGGCGGTATTTTTATCCGTTAATTAGCACATTTTCAACATATAAGGGCTTAGATTCTGCGAAACAAGAAAATCTACCCATAGCGACCCAAATAGCAGATAGTGTGATTTGTTTGCCTATGTACGCAGGATTACAAGAGGATAGTGTAGAACGAGTTTTAGAGGGATTAAAAAAATAGAGATGCAAATAAACATTACACAATATCTTGATAAAACAGCGAGGTTATTCCCTGATAAAATTGCCGTTGATGACACACACAAGTCGTTGACTTTTTCACAACTTAAACAACAGGCGCAAAAATTGGCGGTTTGCATTATTGAGCATGCAGTCAAAAATAAACCCATTGCTGTTTTTATGCAGAAAAGTTGCGATATGGTTGTGAGTTTTGCTGCTATCAACTATTCAGGTAATTTTTATGTACCCATTGACACAAAATCACCAGAAAGTCGCGTAAAAAGTATTTTTGATTCGCTTGGTTCCGAACTAGTTTTGACTAATAAAACCAATCAGGATAAGTTAAAATCTTTTTATTCCGGAACGATTATTTGCATGGATGAGGTGAAACTTGAAGCCGAGGTGCAACAAGATATGATAGACAGTGAATTGCAAAAGGTGATAGATACAGATCCTGTTTATTCTATTTTTACTTCCGGTTCTACCGGCAATCCGAAAGGAGTAGTCATTTCTCATCGTGGGGTTATTGATTATATAGATTGGTCTATTAAGACATTTGATATCAGTGAAAAAACGGTGATTGCCAATCAGGCACCATTTTATTTTGATATGTCAACCCTTGACCTCTACTTGATGTTTGGAGCGGGGGCTACATTGATTATCGTCCCCGAAGAATATTATGCTTTCCCAGCGAAATTGATTGATATACTCAATCACTATAAAATAAATTTTGTGTTTTGGGTGCCATTTGTGCTTATTAATATAGCAAACTACAACTTGTTTGAGTCCAAGAAATTGGAATACATTGAAAAAGTGTTGTTCGCTGGCGAAGTGATGCCGAATAAACATTTAAATTATTGGCGCCATCATTTGCCACATTGCTTATATGCCAATCTGTATGGACCAACTGAAATTACGGTGATTTGCACTTATTACATTGTTGATAGGAGTTTTACAGATGTCGAGTCATTGCCTATCGGCGTTCCTTGCAAAAATAGTGGTGTGTTGATACTTACAGATAAAGATCAAGCGGCTGGTGTCAACGAATACGGAGAACTCTGTGTGAGAGGATCTTCACTTGCAATGGGCTATTACAATGACCCTGAGAAAACGGCCAAGGCGTTTGTCCAAAATCCATTGAATAAACATTTTCCAGAAACGATTTATCGCACAGGAGATATTGCTTATTGGAATGAACGCGGGGAAATAATGTATGTGGGACGCAAAGATTTTCAGATAAAACACAATGGCTATCGCATAGAGTTGGGAGAAATAGAAAATGCCATATTGGGAACAGGACTTGTAAAAACAACCTGCGTTGTGTATGACACTAATAATAAGGCAATTGTCATGTTCTACCAATCAGAAGACGAATTGAATATGGGAGAACTTCGCAAAGGGATGTTACAATTTGTGCCCAAATATATGATTCCTACGAAATATCATCGTTTAGAAGAAATGCCATTAAGTGCTAATGGTAAAATTGACAGGTTGACATTAAATAAACAGATCAATGGATAGCAAGACTACAAATTAATAGTATCTTTGCAATATCATAAAAATAATAAAATGGCAAAACGCGACATTCGTTTCTTTAACACCACAGGTCCTTGTAATCCGGATATGCACTATATGTTGCCACCGGAAGAGCGCCTTGTGGGAGCACAGTTACACCGCTACATTAGCGATCAACTCTATTGGGTGCTTCATGCACCACGTCAGACGGGGAAGACCACGTTTCTGCAAAGTTGGGCACGAGAGTTGAATGGGGCAGGCGAAGTGGCTGCTTGCTACGTGACTGTTGAAACATGTCAAGGAGTATCAGAGCCGGAAAAGGCTATGCCAACAATATGTGCTGGCATACAAGCTTGGGCTCAGGCGACTAATTTGCCGGTACCAACAACAGAAGGTAAACCATATCACTTTCAGTTGGGTGACATTCTGAGAAAGTGGTCTGCATTAGTTGCTCCCAAACCGTTGATTGTTCTTTTTGATGAAGTGGACGTATTGGAAGGTGAGGCTATGATTAGTTTTTTGCGCCAGTTGCGCGATGGTTTTGCCGATAGGAGAGTTGGTATATTTCCTATTTCCATTGTCTTAGTGGGTATGCGTGACCTGAAAGATTACATCACTAAGTCCAAAGGCGGCATAGAACCCAACCCCGGCTCACCATTTAATATCAAAGAAGATTCTGCCGTATTATCTAATTTTCATAACGAGGACATTGCCAAATTATTTGCTCAACGAACAGCTGAAAACGGACAGCAAATCACGCAGGAGGCTCTGGATTACGTCTATGAACAGTCACAAGGGCAACCGTGGATTGTCAATTCGTTGTTCAAGCGGGCGACTATGCGTATTTTGGAGCAAGATAGCACGGAAACCGTTACCCTTGACCATATAAAGGAGGCGCGTCAGCAGATAATTTTGGCACGTGAAACACATTTGGATGCGTTGGCTTATCGCTTGGAAGACCCACGAATACGCAAAGTGATGGAGACTCTTATGACCGGCGAACCTGATATGCAATTAGCTGATAGTGAGGGATTTCGTCTCACCTTGGACCTTGGTTTGGTAACTATCGTAAACGGTACGCCCCAAGTCGCTAACCCTATCTATCGAGAGGTGCTGGCACGACAGATGACTTATGGCCCTCAACTCGCTATCCCACAACCTGCATGGGAATGGCAAAAAAATGATGGTACCTTGGATATGGATAGGCTATTGCGGGAGTTTCAAAAGTTTTGGCAGCGCCATTCAGAAATTTGGGAGCAGAAATCGGACTATACCGAGGCTTTCCCACATTTACTGTTAATGGCTTTCCTTCAACGGATAACCAACGGTGGTGGTCAAATAGATAGAGAATATGCCGCCGGTCGCGGACGTTTGGACTTGGCAGTAGAATTTAATAAACAGTTCTATATCATCGAAGTCAAAATCATTCACTATTACGATTCTCCCGACACGGTGAAGGAAGAGGGATTAGAGCAGATACGTGCCTACCGTGATAAAATAGCACCTTTGGCATCCGCTTATTTAGTGATTTTCGACCGCCGCCCGAAGGCACAGCAACTCCCTTGGAATGAACGAGTTAAATGGGAAGAAGAAGGAGGAGTGACCGTGTTGGGATGCTGAACATAAAAACATCTTGATAAAAGTGATGAAATCTGGGTTAATTATTTTTTCAGGTGCTATTTTCGCAAACAGTGTTTTGTCCCGCAGGGACTATCCCTGTAGGAGTAGCTGCAGTGGTTGAGTCGTTTGCCGTTTTTTTTGAACAAATAGGCTTTCGTAAATATACTATAAAAGCCATAGATAGCTGCGTGAACCGGCTTACAAAGCCGCGTCAGCAGGAAAGTTTGGGTGATTTTGAAATAAAATTGAATAGTGCACATTGAAACAAAACACATGGAATTTAAGCCAAAGTTCAATGAAGATGTCATTGAAACTTTGGTTGCTTTTGCCAACACCAAAGGAGGGCGGGTACTTGTCGGTGTGGATGATCATGGGAAACCTCTCAAAAACTTTACCGTAGGAAAGGAAAGTTTGCAAAATTGGGTAAACGAAGTAAAAAATAAAACGCAGCCGCAAATTATACCGGATGTTGAAATTGTTGATTATGATGGTGTAGATGTGCTTGAGTTTCGTGTTCAGGAATATCCTGTAAAACCTGTTGCTTGTCGTGGAAGATACTACAAGAGAGTAGAAAATTCCAATCACTTACTGTCGGTGCAGGAAATTTCCGATGTTTATTTGCAGTCGATGCAGTATTCGTGGGATTCGTATCCCTACCCCAATGCTGTATTTGGCGATTTGAATGAGGAAAAGATAAGAAAATTTATTGCAAAAGTTAATTTATCCGGTAGATTTCTGTTGCCTGAAGCGCCCAAAGATGCCTTGCTTAAATTGAGACTGCTAAAAGACAATGTACCGACAAATGCAGCTATGATTTTGTTTTCAAAAGAAAATTTGCTTTATAATGTGCATATCGGACGTTTCAAAACACCTTCGATGATTATTGATGATAAAATGTTGAATGGCAATCTTTTTGATGTTATTGAAGATGCCATGCAAGTAATTATCAGCCACTTGAAGTTTGCCTTTGAAATAACAGGACAAACTACGCAACGCACAGAAATACCGGAATATCCTCTTGATGCCATTCGCGAACTTTTGTTAAATTGCCTTATTCACAGGGATTACAAAAGTTCGACAGATGTGCAGATAAGAATTTTCGACCAAAAAATCACTTTTTTCAATCCTGGCGGATTATATGGCAATATCACCGAACAAGAATTATTGACGGATACTTACCAGGCAAGTACGCGCAACAAGCAAATTGCGGAAGCGTTTTACCTCACACACGATATAGAAAAATATGGAAGTGGTTTTGTGCGTATTCGCAAGGCGATAATAAACTATCCGACAATGGTTTTCAATTTCAGGGAGGCAGAAAGTGGTTTTATGACGGAATTTTCATACATTGAACAGAAAATTTCAACAAAAAACGATATAGTATTGGATTGGTTAGTAGGAGA
>BNXR01000029.1 GCA_025999735.1 Bacteroidia bacterium
TTGCTCTGCTTTAATCTGAACCAGATTTATGCTGTTGATGCTAAATTTGACAGAACGAATCTTGTTCGGTGGAAGAAAAAGGGATACCTTATTTCTTTACGCAATGGTTACTATACTTTTTCGGATTCTCTTGGGAAACCGGATTTGGCTTACTTTTTTGCCAATCAAATTTACCAACCTTCGTATGTGAGCTTGCATACGGCGATGGCATTTTACGGAATTATTCCCGAATCGGTGGTGCAAATTACTTCGGTCAGTTCGTTAAAAACGGCTTTTTTTCAAAATCCTTTTGGTGAATTTTCATACAAAAATATGAAAAGCGAGTTGATTTTTGGTTATGATTTGAAGCCAATGGCTCAACATAGGAATTTCCTTTTTGCAACTCCCGAAAAAGCAATTTTAGATTTGCTGTACCTTTATCCGTTTTACAACAATGAAGCGGAGCTCAAAGAATTACGATTTGATGAGAACTTTATGCATGACGATTTAAGTGTAGAAAGATTGAATGATTTTGCCGAACAGTTTAAATCAAACGCATTACGGAAAAGAGTTGATTTGCTGCTGAAAATTTATGAGTTATGATACAGATAGAACAAATAATCAATTATTTTCCACCGCTTGTGTGGGATAACGCGGATGCTAAAAAGCATATTCTCAAAGAGTATATTGAGTTGATGGTTTTGGATTTTCTCTCAAAAACGCCATACATTCGGAAAATCGTTTTTATTGGAGGCACCAACCTGCGATTGGTAAAAGGGATTGACCGTTTTTCGGAAGATTTGGATTTTGATTGTAAAAACGTCTCAAAACAGGAATTTATCGAAATGACGGACGACATCATCCGCTTTTTGAATCGCTCAGGCTTAAATGCTCAACCCAAAGACCGTGATAATGAACGACTG
This sequence comes from Bacteroidia bacterium, assembly GCA_025999735.1. Lineage (GTDB taxonomy): Bacteria > Bacteroidota > Bacteroidia > Bacteroidales > Marinifilaceae > JAISHE01. The sequence continues at coordinate 903 of BNXR01000029.1, forward strand.
ATGGCATTTCGCAGAAGCATTTATTTCCCGCAATTACTGTTCGATATGGACTTGAGCGGACACCGTGAAGAGCGTTTTTTGCTTAAAGTTGAAACACAAGACCAACTTGTAGAATATGACCCTGTTACGGTTAATATTCAGGGTTGTGGCTTCTTTTTCCCGTTTCCGGTTCCGCCTGATGCTGTTCTGTGCAGTATGAAACTGTCAGCAATGCTCACAAGGGCAAAAGGTCGTGATTTTTACGATGCAATGTTTCTGCTGTCGCAAACGCTCCCCGATTTCTATTTTCTTGAAAAGCGTTGCGGCATAAGCAATTGGCAACAATTAAAAGAAAAATGCCATATACTGTTGCAAACCATAGATTTGAATATCAAAAAGAGAGATTTTGAGCATTTACTTTTTAACAAGGCAAACAGTGGTAAAATTCTATTGTTTAAGGATTTTTTAGAGGCCAAAGTTCAGGTAGTTTTACCCTGACTTTGATACAAAATTTAGTTATTTTTACCCTAACTTTGAAACAAAGTTCAGGTAGTTTTACCCTGACTTTGATACAAAATACAGTCATTTTTACCCTGACTTTGAAACAAAGTTCAGGTAGTTTTACCCTGACTTTGATACAAAATTTAGTCATTTTTACCCTAACTTTGAAACAAATGTTGTATCTTTGCAAAAAAATTCAGGGCTATGTTTGAAAGAAATGTGATCAAAGATTTGGAAAAATGGGCAGGTAAAGTTAACCGTAAACCATTAATATTAAGAGGCTCGAGGCAAGTTGGCAAAACAACTCTTGTTGATAATTTTGCAGAGCAGTTTGAAAATTATCTCTACTTGAATTTTGAAAAAAATCCGAGAGCGATGGCACTTTTTGAAAAAGAGCAGGAAATTGATGACCTTGTGGCTGAAATTTTTCTCTTTTGCGGTAAAGAAAAACAGTTAGGTAAAACGCTTTTGTTTATTGATGAAGTTCAAAATTCAAAAACGGTAATTACAAAACTGCGTTACTTTTATGAGGCAAAAATACCTAATTTGTACGTCATTGCAGCTGGCTCGTTGTTGGAAACAATGTTGAGCAAAAAAATTTCATTCCCTGTCGGGCGTGTGGAATATTTGGCAGTAAGACCTTGTACTTTCAATGAATATTTACGGGCAATAGGCGAAAAAATTCTTGAAAAAGCCTTGCTTGACCGTCGAATACCCGAAGCGTTGCACGACAAAACAATGAATTTGTTTAACACGTTCACGCTCATTGGCGGGATGCCCGAAATTGTTGCCGATTATGCTGAAAATAAAGATTTTATCCGACTAAACAGTATTTACGAAAGTTTGCTGACAAGCTACCGCGATGATGTGGAAAAATATGCGGAAAACAGCACTATGAGCCAAACTATCCGTTATATATTGAAGGTTGGCTGGAAATTTGCAGCGCAACGCATTACATTGGGCGGTTTCGCCGATTCGTCATATAAGCCACGTGAAATGGGCGAGGCGTTTCGTACATTGGAAAAAACGTTTATTTTGGAACTTTGCTATCCTACAACTGATTTTCTCATACCGATAACGCAAGACTTGAAACGCTCGCCAAAGCTGCTATGGCTGGATTGCGGTTTGGTAAATTATGCTGCAAATCTGCAAAAAGAAGTATTTGGCGCAAAAGATATTTTGGATGCTTATCGTGGAAAGATAGCCGAACAAATTGTTGCACAGGAACTTCTTGCTTTGGACAGCCGCGTCTCCCATCAACGGAATTTTTGGGTGCGTGAAAAACACTCTTCGCAGGCAGAAATCGATTTTGTTTTACAATTCGACAACAAAGTTATTCCGATAGAAGTAAAATCAGGGCATAACGCGCACCTCAAATCGCTGCATCTGTTTATGGAAGAAGTCCCTCACGATATAGCCGTAAGAGTGTGGTCGCAACCATTTTCGATAAATGAAGTTACAACGCAGAAAGGTAAAAAATTTAAACTTATCAATTTGCCGTTTTACTATGTCGGAGTGCTGGAAAAAGTGCTGGAAAATATTTAACCTTTACTTGCTGAAATAAAAAAAATGTTGTTCCTTTGCATTGAAAAATTACACCTATAAATTACACCCCATGTATAAGAACATTATTACGACCATTTTCATTCTTAGCAGTTTATTTACGTTTGCAGCTACTCCCGCACGTTTATTGCGTTTTCCGCATATTCATGAAGACAAACTAGTTTTCTCTTATGCAGGCGACCTCTATACGGTGACCTCTACCGGCGGTATCGCCCGCAAGTTAACATCACATATCGGATACGAAATGTTTGCCAAGTTTTCTCCCGACGGAAAATATATTGCCTTCACAGGACAATATGACGGCAACACTGAAGTATTCGTCATCCCTGCCACAGGTGGTGAGCCGAAACGCTTGACCTATACTGCCACTCTCAGCCGAGACGATTTGGGCGATAGAATGGGACCTAACAATATCGTGATTGCGTGGACACCGGATAGTAAAAACATCTTGTTTCGTTCCCGTCGCTACACCTTCAACGACTTTACAGGTCAATTGTTTACGGTGTCTGTTGATGGCGGTGAACCGGTGGAATTGCCACTCACAAATGGCGGTTTTGCTACTTATTCCCCCGATGGAAAACAATTAGCTTACAACTACGTTTTTAGAGAATTTCGTACTTGGAAGCGCTATGAAGGCGGTATGGCGGACGATATCCGGATTTTTAACTTTGCTACCGGACAGTCAGAAAAAATTACCGACCACAAACGCCAAGATATATTTCCACTATGGTCTGCCGATGGAAAAGAAATTTACTTCCTCTCCGATAGGGCGGATGTGATGAATTTATTTGTCTATGACATCGCCCAAAAAACAACGAAACAGCTTACCTATTCCACCGATTATGATATTAAATTTCCGACCATCGGAGGGGAAAATATCGTCTATGAACAAGGTGGCTACATCTACAAATTCAGCACAAAGACCAAAGAGGCCGTGAAAGTCGATATCGAGATTGACAACGACCAAACTTATGCACGTACGGAGTGGAAAGACGTGAGTGGCGGGCTTACAAGCATAGACGTTTCACCGAATGGGGAACGCTTGGCGGTGTCTGCCCGTGGGGATATTTTTTCCGTGCCAGTCAAAGAGGGCATCACTTACAACCTCACTAACTCTTCCAATGCCAACGACCGCTATGCCACTTACTCGCCAGACGGGAAATGGTTGACATTCATCTCCGATAAAAGCGGCGAATTTCATATTTGGTTGCGCAATACGGCGACAGCAGAAGAACGACAACTCACCAAGGACATTAAAACCTATATCTTCGGCTTCGACTGGTCGCCGGATTCTAAAAAAATCCTGTGGAGTGAAAAGAAAAATAGCCTTCATATTACGGATGTTGCTACCGGTAAAACCGAATTAGTGGAACAGTCCGGTAGCGGCATTATTAACTCTTATAATTGGTCGCCCGATGGGAATTATGTCGTATTTGTGCGCCCCGGCAAAAAATCAAGTGTAAACCACATCGTTGTCTATGAAGTGCAAAGCAAACAGAAACATCAAATTACCGATGATTGGTACTATGTAGGCTCTCCTAATTTCAGCAAAGACGGGAAATACCTCGTGTTCGTTTCCGCCCGCACCTTCACTCCCACGTACGGGAACACCGAATGGAATCACGTGTATAACAATATGAGTAAGGTCTATATCCTGCCTCTGGCAAAGGATGCAAATATTCCCTTTGCACCGAAAAACGCTCAAATAAATGACGCTTCAAAAACCGCCGAATCAGGAGATACAAAAGATGCCAAGGATAATAAAGATAACAAAAACAACAAGGCTGACGGCAAAGACGGTAAAGACAGTAAGGGCAGCAAAGATAAAGACAAAAAGGATAAGAAAGCGGACGAAAAACCTGTAGAATACGACTTTACACGCTTGGATGCCCGCATCATTGAACTGCCGGTGGTGGCATCTAATTATAACAACCTGAGTATGCTCGGCGACCACGTTTACTACAATCGCGGTGACCAAACTTATATGTATGACCTCGACAAAAAGAAGGAAACCGCTCTGGAGGCTACCGTTTATTTTACCACAGGCTACAAAAAAGCAATCGCTCGTAAAGGCAGTAACTATAAGGTGATTGACGTACCAACGGCTGCTGTAAGCATGGATTCCCCTGTGGACCTTAGTGGTTTGAAGAAAAATATCGACTACCACCAAGAATGGATGCAGATTTATAGCGAGACATGGCGGCAGATGCGCGATTTTTTCTATGCCAAGAATATGCACGGTGTGGACTGGGAAAAGGTGTATGAGAAATATAAAGTCTTGCTCCCGCACGTAAGCCACCGCACCGACCTGACTTATTTGATTGGCGAGATGATTGCTGAGTTGAATGTGGGGCATGCTTACTCTCAAAATGGGCAACGCCCTACACCACCGCGTATTGCGACCGGATTATTGGGTGCCAAGTTTGAAAAAGATGCTGCTTCGGGCTATTTCAAAGTCAAGGAAATTATTGAAGGGGCCAATTGGAACGCAGCTACCCGCTCCCCACTGACAATGCCGGGTGTCGATGTGAAAAAAGGCGACTACATCCTTTCTATCAACGGTCAGTCACTGAAAGAAACAGCTAATATCTTCAAATACTTGCTCGACACGGACGGCAAAACAGTTGAGTTAGAGGTCAATACGGTACCTGATACCAAAGGTGCCCGCAAGGTATTAGTAACACCATTGGGGAATGAGTCCGCCTTGTACTACTATCACTGGGTGCAAAATAATACCCGTAAAGTGAGTGAGGCTACCAACGGCGAAGTGGGCTATATCCACATCCCCGACATGGGTGTCAACGGGCTGAACGAGTTTGCGAAGCATTACTACCCGCAGTTGAACAAAAAAGCTTTAATCATAGACGACCGTGGTAACGGTGGTGGTAACGTGTCCCCCATGATTATCGAACGGCTCTTGCGCACACCGACTTACTACACTATGCACACCAATCAAGCGGAGGGCAATGTAAATCCCGGTGGGACGTTCGTAGGACCGAAAGTACTGTTAATCAATGAATATTCCGCCTCCGATGGCGACCTTTTCCCCTACCGTTTCAAGCATTACAACTTGGGTACTGTTATTGGCAAAAGGACTTGGGGTGGTGTGGTTGGCTACAGCGGAACAGTGCCGGTGGTAGATGGTGGGGCTATTGTCACCCCCTCGTATGCGCCGTTTGCCACTGATGGGACAGGTTTCATTATCGAAGGAGAGGGCGTTGAACCTCATATTACCTTAGAAAATGACCCCTATAAAGAATACAACGGTGAGGACGAGCAATTGAACAAAGCGATTGAAATTGCCTTACAAAAATTGAAAGAAGACACCTTCAAAGAGCCTGTAATTCCTGCCTTCCCAGATAAAGCAGGAAAGAAATAAGGGTGCCTTGTCCCGCAGGGACAATACTTTATTAACCGGACGCTTTAGCCTCCGGTATGTGAGCATGTAAAAAAATAATTAACCATGAAAAGACAGGAGAGAAAGTTAGTCATCATTTTTTGCTTATTGTTATTGGCAGGATGTGCCGGCAAATCCGCAAGTAGTGGGGGAGAGGAGGCTCAGAGTTGGACTTTATTCCGTGGCGATGCCCCAATGAGTGGCTGTACGAACAGCCAAATACCGGCTCAACCAAGTTTGCTGTGGAGTTATAAAAGCGATGCGCGAACATCCTCATCACCAGTGATTTACAAGAATATTGTCTATTGGTGCGATAAACGGGGACGCATTTATGGGCTTGATGAAAAAGGGAAACTCCATTTTGACTACAATTTCAGTACCGCCGTGGAAGCGACACCGGCTATTTGCGACGGCGTGCTTTACATCGGACGCATTGACGGCTTCATGACTGCCCTCTCGCTGTCGGAAAAAGATACTCTTTGGAACTTTGAGACAATGGGGCAAATATCCGCCTCCCCAAATATAGGGCAATTTCAAGGAAAATCGGCATTGGTGTTTGGAAGCTACGACAACTACCTTTACTGCTTGGATATTGAAACAGGCAAATTGCTTAGTCGCTTTGAATCAGGTTATTATATCAATGGTGCGGTGGCATTGTGGGAAGAATATTTCGTGTTTGGAGGCTGTGATGCCTGGTTTAGGGTGATTAACGGTGCTACCGGCATTGCTACAGATTCCATTCTGTTGGAAAGTTATATCCCTGCTTCTCCTGCCATCGGTCAGGGAACAGACGTTCACAACAAGGGGAACGAACGTAGCCTGCCCTGCTACGTGGCAGACCATTCGGGAAATGTCTATGAACTGTTGTTGAAGGGCGGTAAGATTGACAAGTGCGACAAAATGTTGAAAAAGGTTGATGATAATGGTACCTTCGTTTCGGTTCCCGCCGTATCCAAGGAGACGCTGTTTATTCTTTCGGACGACCGCAACTTGTACGCTATCAACCGAAAAGACGGCACTATCCGCTGGAAATATCTCCAAAAAGGGGCTTCCGGTGAGAGTTCTCCCTTAGTTTGCGGTGATAAAGTGGTCAGCTGTTCAAAAAATGGTTTCATTTCTGTGTTAAGTGCGCAAAGTGGTGATTTGCTTTGGGAGTACGATGCGGGGGAACAAATTACAGCCTCACCCGCCGTCATTGAGGGCAAATTCTACGTGCTGACGGCAAAAGGAACAATGTTTTGTTTTGGCTCGGAGTACTGATGGCGGTGAGTGTAAGGGACACGGCTTACAAAGCCGCGCTAGCAAGTAGGGGTGTACCTGCGTGTGCGCTCTCATTTCGGGCAAAAAAAAAGAGGATATCAACTTTGGAATTTCGAAAAATTCAACTAATTTTGGCGTTTGAATTTTTAAAAAATAAATAAATAAAAAAATGTACAGTATGAAAACACAAACACGCATTAGGACGTATCTCGTTTTTTTTCTCGTGATGATGGTGATGACAACCCTCTTCAATTTTACAACTATCCAAGCTAAAGAGCCTATTAAGGTACTCATTGTTACCGGACAGAACAACCACAATTGGCAGGACAGTTATCTCATCCTGCATAAGTATCTCTCCGAAAGTGGTCTCTTTGCAGTTGATTTAGCCATCTCTCCTGAGGCGGGTGGAAATATGTCTGCCTTTCGTCCGAATTTTGCGAACTATCAGGCGATAGTGCTGGATTACAACGGTGATTCTTGGCCAGATGCCACCAATAACGACTTTTTAGACTATGTCAAAAAGGGTGGTGGCGTAGTGGTTTATCATGCTGCTGACAATGCCTTTCGCAAATGGAAGGAATACAATGAAATCATAGGTTTGGGCGGTTGGGAAAAACGCAATGAAACAGATGGACCTTATGTGTATTTCAAAGACGGCAAAGAAGTGAGGGATAACACTCCGGGAATTGGCGGTAGTCACGGCAATCAGCACGAATATGTACTAAAACTCCGCAACAAGAAGCATCCTATCGTAAAGGGACTGCCCGATGAGTGGACACATTGCCAAGACGAACTGTATGACCGGATGCGCGGGCCGGCAAAAAACATGACGATTTTGGCAACCGCATACTCTGACAAATCCACAAGAGGGACAGGACGCGATGAGCCTCTGCTGATGGTGATCCAGTGGGGCAAGGGACGCATTTTCCATACCATGCTCGGGCACGTCGGAAAAGAGGCAACCCATCCAGCAGTGGAATGTACCGACTTTATCGTCACCTTCCTACGCGGAACAGAATGGGCGGCTACCGGAAAAGTGACCCAAAAAGTCCCTTCCAATTTTCCCACAAAAAAATGATGAAAAAAAATGTAGGAATGTAGAAATGTAGAAATGTAGAAATGACGCAGCGTATCGAAGGCAGAGCCGAACTTTTTGTTCGGATATGCTGAGATAGCAAGGAATTAGCCCTTTGGGCAAATTAATTCTTAAATTAATAAATTAATAAATTAACAAAAAATTATGACAACACGTAGAGAATTTATTCAGCAAGCGGGTATTTTAGGGGCAGGGATGGTATTTCAGCCATTTATGACAAGTGCCACAGGGCGTGCAGTGGGTGCTAACGATAAAATTAGAGTAGGACTGATAGGCTGTAACGGCATGGGATTTGGAGATTTGACAAGCTTCATGCAAAATCCAGAAGTCGAATGTGTCGCGTTAGCAGATATTGACCAATCTGTTTTAGACAAACGGGGGAGCGAGGTGGAGAAAAAGGCAGGGAAAGCACCCAAACTGTATAAAGATTGGCGGCACCTTATTGACCACAAAGATATTGACGTCGTGATTATCGGTACTCCCGACCATTGGCATTGTCTTCAGTTGGTTGCTGCCTGCGAAAGCGGCAAGGATGTATATTGTGAAAAACCACTCGGCAATAGCATTGAAGAATGTAATATCATGGTGAGGGCGGCACAAAAATACAATCGTATAGTACAAGTAGGGCAGTGGCAACGGAGTGATCCGCATTGGCAGGATGCCGTAAAGTTTATACGCAGTGGACAATTAGGGAAAATTCGCACCGTTCGCGTATTCTCGTATCAAGGCTGGTGCCCATCGGTGCCTGTTAAAGCTGACGAAGCGCCTCCAGCAGGTGTTGATTACGATATGTGGTTAGGGCCGGCACCCAAGCACCCCTTCAACTCCAATCGCTTCCATTTTACGTTTCGTTGGTTTTGGGACTATGCGGGCGGATTGATGACAGATTGGGGAGTTCATTTGCTTGATTATGCGCTATTTGGTATGGATGTGACGACACCGAAATCCATCATGGCTTCGGGCGGGAAGTTCGGCTATCCCAATGATGCTTGTGAGACACCGGATTTATTGCAAACAATATATACTTTTGACGGTTTCACGGTATTGTGGGACCATGCTATCGGTATTAATGATGGGGCATACCAACGAAATCACGGACTGGGATTTGTCGGCGAAAACGGTACTTTAGTTCTCAATCGCTATGGTTGGGAAGTGATTCCGGAAAAAGTAGGGAAAGACCGCATGGAAGCCGTCGAGTTGAAAAAGCCGTATGGTGGCGGCGGGCTGAACCTACATGTAAAAAATCATTTGGACTGTATCAAATCGCGTAACCGCAATTGCAATGCTAGTATTGAAATTGGTGCCCATATAGCGAAATTCTCGCACTTGGGAAATATTGCCTATCGCACTGGCAAACAACTTTCGTGGGACGGCAAATCCTTCCACGATTCCAAAGCCGATAAATACCTTGTGAAAGAATATCGCAACCCATGGAAATTGCCAAAAATATAGCCACCTAATCATTAAATTTTATTATTATGAAATCAACACTTAGATTCGTTTTTTGTTCTGTTCTTTTAGGTTTTATTCTTTTGGTTTTTTATGCCTGCAATGAAGAAATTCGTCCGTATAGCGTTCTGCCTGCACCACAGCAAGTGGAATATACAGCAGGTAAATTCAAACTGAAAGACAAATTGACTATTGCCTTCCCTTCCGAATTGTCAGGCGAAGCGGCATTTTGTAGAGACGCGATTACTCGTGCCTCTACCGTCAATCCTATTTTAAAAGAAGGAGAAAAATCGGGTGACATCACCCTCGTATTGGATGCCTCGGTATTGCCTCAAAAGCCCGAAGGGTATATTTTAGACGTTCAACCACAAGGAATTACAATCAAAGCCAATGCGCCTGCTGGTGTTTTTTATGGTATTCAGACCTTGCAGCAATTGCTCGGAGCCTCACCTGTAGAGACGGGGCATGCCCCGTCTCTACGATGCGGAAAAATCACCGACTATCCGACATTGAATTGGCGTGCTTTTATGTTGGATGAATCCCGCCATTTTTGGAATAAAGAAGTGGTTTTCAAGTTATTGGACAATATGGCTGCTCTGAAAATGAATGTTTTTCACTGGCATTTGGTAGATGATGCGGGCTGGCGTATAGAAATCAAAAAATATCCCGAACTGACTAAAACCGGTGCTTTCCGCGATTCTACCGCTATGTATTTTTGGAAAAGCGGCATTTTCGATGGTATTCCTCACGGCGGTTTTTATACGCAGGATGAAATTAGGGAAGTCGTTGCTTATGCCTCCCAACGGCATATTACTATCGTTCCCGAAGTCGAAATGCCAGGACACGCCCAAGCAGCCATTGCCTCGTATCCGTGGTTAGGGACCATCGGGAAACAACTAAAAGTGTCTTGCGACTTTGGAGGCAACGATATTTTCGATGTCACCAAGCCCCAAGTGACTGAGTTCTTCCATGATGTGCTCACGGAAATGATGACCTTGTTCCCCGGAACAGTAATTCATATCGGTGGCGATGAAGTGCCTGACCACTATTATAAAAAATCGCCTTCTGTACAAAAATACATGAAAGCGCATAAAATAAAGACGCCTATAGCCCTGCAAATTGATGCTACCAACAAACTGTCGAAATGGCTTGCGGCTAAAAACCATCGCTTGATGGGCTGGAATGAAATTACCGGTGCCAAAATTCATGCTTGGCAAACGGCTGAGGACTATGCTACGGAACAAGAACAACATCTTGATCGCAGTGCTGTCGTTCATTTTTGGCAAGGCGACCCTGCACTCATCAAGAAGGCAGCGGCAGATGGTTACGATGTGGTTAATTCTTTCCACGAGTACACCTATTTGGATTATTCTTATCATTCTATCGAAAGAGCTTACTCTTTCCAACCTGTCCCCGAAGGGCTAACGGCTGAAGAGCAAAAGCACATACTTGGTTTGGGTTGCCAAATGTGGACAGAATGGGTGCCCAACGTACAAAATTTGTATGGCAAGGTTTTCCCCCGCATCGCTGCGTTTGCCGAAATAGGGTGGACAGCCCCCGAGAAAAAGGATTTCAGCAGTTTTCTCCAACGCCTGCCCTATTTTCTGCATGAATGGGATAAACAAGACATCCACTACGGGCATGTTCTACCACTTGAAGGTCCTAATTGGGGAATGGAAAGATGGAAGGATGTGCCGGAAAATCCATTGATAGACCCCGCAGGTAATGGGCTGCCGGAATGTGTTATTGGTGATCCGCAGATTTTAACACCGGGAAAATTCGATGACAAATGGCATGCCTTTTATCATGGATTTTCACACGATGACAAGTGGCATACTTGGTTTTTTCATTCTGTTTCGCCAGACGGACTTCATTGGACGGAGGCTTCACGCGAAGAAAGTGAAGTAGGCATTCAGTACATTTTTCATGACGGCGATAGGTGGATACAATATTATACGGCTTCCACCAACTATGTGAGAGACGAGCCTGAATTGGCGCGAAAATACGGTACGGTCATACGTGCACGGACAACGACCGATTTTGTTCATTGGTCAAAACCGAGCACGCTGATAAAGCCGGATTTACCCAAAGAGCGCGAAGGCTGTGGTGTAGAGGCACGTAACCCGTGCGTCATCAAACTACCGGATGGTCGCTATCGGATGTATTACAGTGGCGGCATGGTTTACTTGAATGATGCCGGTTATGGCGAACCAAAAAACATTTTTTGTGCAGAGGCAGATAATCCACTAGGTCCGTTCATAAAAAGGGGTAACCCGATTTTAGAACCTAGTGAAAAATTGCCGTTCCGCAACTACGGATGTGGCGGCTTTAAAGTCTTTGGCTATAAAGATGGCTACTTGGCTTTTTACAATCCTATTTATATCGATGCTGAAAAGAAATCACGTTCAGAAATCCGACTTTTGTTTAGTCAAGATGGGCTGCGATGGAAAGAAGCCGAATGTAACCCACTCGTCAAGCCGGATCCGAATATACCTTGGCGTTCGGCTATCATCTATCAGTTGGATGTTGTGCCTTGGGAAAATTCTCTACTCATGTATTTCAATGCACGTGAAGGTTGGCGTGGCGGTGCCGAGCGAATTGGCGCAGTCAGATTGGAATTAAAAGGTGACGCACCTGCTGTGAAGCTGGAAAACTAATAATAATGAGCGGCCATTGTAGAGACGGGGCATACCATGCCCCGTCTCTACAATTATTTTAGCCATTTATCCAGCCACCCTGCAAATGTCCGTTGCCACAATATTCCGTTCTGGCAACTGAGCACCCAGTGACTTTCCTCAGAAAAATAAAGATATTGTGCCGGGATTCCCTTCATGCGAGCGGCATTGAAAGCGGCCATCCCTTGTGAAGCATCTATGCGGAAATCTTTTTGCCCATGAATGACCAATAGCGGGGTGTCCCAATTGCCAACAAATACATCGGGCGAGTTGGCGTAAGAACGTTGGGCGATTTTGTTGTTCCGGTCCCAAGGGGCACCTCCCAAATCCCAATCAGGGAACCACATTTCCTCTGTCGTACAATACTGCATGTTGAGGTTGAATATACCGCAGTGCGCAATGAAAGCCTTGAAGCGTTTGTTGTGATGCCCCGCCAGATAATACACGGAATAGCCTCCATACGAAGCCCCTACGCATCCCAAACGGTTTTCGTCAATGTACGGTTCCGATTTGGCATCATCAATGGCTGTCAAGTAGTCCTGCATATTCTGACCCGCATAATCACCACTAATTTGCTCCAACCACTCTTGACCGAAACCGGGTAAACCACGGCGATTGGGGGCGACAATGATGTAGCCGTTTGCTGCCATCATCTGAAAATTCCAGCGATAACTCCAAAATTGACTCACAGTACTCTGTGGACCGCCCTCACAGTAGAGAATGGCAGGATATTTCTTGCTCGCATCAAAGTGGGGCGGGTATATCATCCATACCAACATATCCTTCTTATCGGATGTTTTTATCCAACGCTTTTCGACTTTCCCCATCGTCAACTGGTCTAACAAGGATTTGTTTACAAACGACAATTCTTCGTCCTTGCCATTCTTCGTATCAACTTTGTAAATCTCTGCCGGCTTGCTCATGGACACTTTTATCGCTAACAACCCACTGTTGCCGGCAAATACTGCCGGAGAAACGAATGTGTAATTGTGGATGCCGTCTGTCAATTTATTTATCTCTGCTTTACGGATATTCAGTGAGTAAATCTCGTCCGTTGCGTGGTAATCTGATATAAACCAAATAGTTTCATCATCTCCCCAAACGATATTTTCTGCATTTTGGTCAAAGTTTGTCGTATAATCCTTCTTGACACCACTTTCTAAATCCATTACAAAAAGCCGAACTTTATCTGCTTCATACCCATCGCGCTCCATGCTCTCCCACGCAAGGAGTTTGCCGTTGGGCGATATAACAGGATGCTTGTCATAACCCATCATGCCTTCCGTCAGATTTTTTGTCTGCTCGCTTGCTATGTTATAAAGGTAGAGGTCCGTGTTGGTGGATCTGGCATATTCTATTCCTTGCTTCTTGCGAGAAGTGTATATCAGTGACTTACTGTCTTTTGTCCAGCACAATTCTTCAACGCCACCAAAGGGACGCACAGGTGATTCCCATTTTTCGCCCTCCATGATGTCTTTGCCGGTGGTAATTTGTTGAGAGATAGCTTGTTGAGATGTAGGAGACTGTAAGTCAGCGATGAATATATGCGTATATTCTTCCACCCACCCATTCCAGTGACGGTAAAATTCCGCGTTAATCAATCGGGCATCGGCTTTAGGTAAATCCGGATGGAGGTCGTGAATAGTAGGCTCTAATTTCACCCCTTTGCAATAAGCGATTTTACTCCCATCCGGTGCATAAAGGTAAGCGTCAATGCCCCCTTCAATATTTGTGATTTGCACGGGTTTGCCACCATCAGAATTCATTTCCCACAGTTGTCCGTCCTTCAAGAAGCTGATTCGTTCGCCATCAGGAGTCCAACGGGGGTCGGATTCATTGCTTTTGCTGTTCGTGAGCTGGGAAATTTTACCGTCTGCAAGATTTAACACGTAAATATCAGAATATGAGCGGTTCTCTTCCTTATCATAATAGGTAACGGTGTAAGTTGCTCTTTGTTCGTGTTGTCTGTCAGGAGAGACTGACAAAGTTGAAATGCGCCCAAATGACCACAGTATTTCGGGGCTCATCACGTCGGATTTTAACTGAGGCGTTTTATATCCGCCTATTTCCGCTGTTTCTTGTGTGTTGCACGACATAAATATAAAAATCAATGAATAATTAATAATCAGCAAGGAGTGGTATAAAAAAAGCCTGAGAAACTTGGAAATAGGTGTCTGTTGCATAAAATCAAAAATTAGTTGTGTATTGCCGAAGTCAATCTTTTTATGAGCAAATCCATCTATCAACTTATAAACCGCCAATTCAATTTTGTCTTAAAGAATCGTTTTAATTGCTCTGCAAAGGTAGTATTTTTTTCGTTGTTTAGTTCGGGGTCGTTTTGGAGAATGGCAGCAGCAGTTTTGGAAGCTTCGTTTAAGATGAGTCCGTCTTTTGCTAAATTGGCCACTTTGAGGTTGCATACCAAGCCACTTTGCTGAGTACCTTCCATATCACCCGGTCCGCGCAACTTTAAATCCGCTTCGGCAATCTCGAAACCATCGTTTGTACCCGTCATAATATCAATGCGCTGTCGTGATTCTGCCGACACTTTGAACGAGGTCATCAGGATGCAGAATGATTGGTCGGCACCTCGCCCTACACGTCCTCGCAGCTGGTGGAGTTGTGAAAGACCGAACCTGTCGGAGCTTTCAATGAGCATAATACAAGCGTTCGGCACATTGACACCCACCTCAATCACAGTGGTAGATACCAAAATCTGTGCTTCATTTTTCACAAAGCGTTGCATTTCGTTATCCTTGTCGATAGCTTTCATTTTCCCGTGTACCATGGCAGTCTCGAAACCACGTGGCGTAAAGTATTGACGTACACGGTCGCATCCCACCTCTAAATTCTGGTAGTCCACCTTTTCGGATTCCGAAATTAAGGGGAAAACGATGTATGCCTGCCGTCCTTTTTGCAATTCTTGTTCGATAAACTTAAACACCTTTTCTCGTTCTCGCTCGTAGGAGTGGAGGGTGGTGATAGGTTTTCGTCCGGGTGGCAACTCGTCAATAACGGACACGTCTAAGTCACCGTATAGCGTCATGGCAAGGGTGCGCGGGATGGGTGTTGCCGTCATGACCAATATGTGTGGGGGTGTTTGTTCATTCTTTTGCCACATTTTGGCTCGTTGTGCCACGCCGAAGCGGTGCTGCTCGTCAACGACTACCAAGCCGATATTTTTGAAGGTGACAACATCCTCTAAGAGTGCGTGGGTGCCGATGATGATTTGCAGGCTACCGTCATTGAGTTGTTCGTGTATCGGCGTGCGCTCTTTCTTTTTGGTAGAGCCGGTCAGCAATGCCACATTGACATTCAAGCCTTTGAGTAATTCGGTGATGGTGGTAAAATGTTGGTTTGCCAAAATCTCGGTAGGTGCCATCATACATGCCTGATATCCGTTGTCTAAGGCGAGCAGCATCGCCATCAGGGACACCAGCGTTTTACCACTGCCGACATCGCCCTGCAAAAGCCTATTCATTTGCCGACCGGTACCGCAATCCTGCCGGAGCTCTTTGATGACCCGTTTTTGGGCATTCGTGAGAGGGAATGGCAGGTGATGGGTGTAGAAATCGTTGAAATAGCTGCCGACTTTCTCAAATAGGCATCCTTTGAAAAACGTCTTCCGGCGGTATTTCATTTTCAGAATGTTCAACTGTATGTAGAACAACTCTTCAAATTTCAGCCGATACATGGCGGTTCGCAGCAATTCATCGGAGCCGGGGAAATGAACATTGTAAAGGGCATCATGCAAATACATGAGTTTGTGCTCCTGAATAAACCAAGCGGGAAGGGTTTCGGGAATTTTGCCCGTGAGGGTGGAAAAAATCGTTTCGACAATCTTGTGGAGTGTTTTGGAACTGAGGAAGGCTTTTTTCATCTTTTCGGTCGTAGGATACAGTGATTGGAGACCGACAAGCAGTTGGGACGACTTCTCAAAATCATCCATTTCAGGGTGGACAATGTTCAGACGGTGACTAAAAAGCGAGGGTTGTCCGAAAATAAGGTACTCTTTGTCGGTCGCAATTTGGGAAGGGATGTATTTGAGGCCTTTAAACCAAACGAGTTCCAATTCGCCACTCTCATCAAATGCGATAGCCGTCATTCTCAGGCTTTTTCCATTGCCGACGGTTTTTAAATTGCGGATACGCGCTTTGATTTGCACGTATGGTAAACGCTCGCTCAGTTCGGCGATGCGATAAATTTTGGAGCGGTCAACGTAGCGGTAGGGGATATGATAGAGCATATCCTCATAGGTTTTTACGCCGATTTCTTCCTCCAAGACCATCGCTTTGCGGTTACCTACTCCGGATAAAAATTTGATGTCTAAATTGGCTATTTCCATTTTGCTACTTATATGTTGCAAAATTACAAAAAGTTCTTCTCCCAACCCCTAAAGAAGAGTTTTGGGGTTAAAAGAAAAGATTAACCATTTTTTCGTTCGTTTAATTTTATTCTGTATTTGTTTTTGCCTATAAACACGATGACGGCGGCTTTCAAATCGGGACGGTTGCCCAAACGATGCGAAGTAAGATACTGTTTTAGCTGCTCCTTACCCTCTTTTTGTAGTTTGGCAATTTCGCCGGGTTTGGCAGCGGTTTTGCAATATTTCAGCTCCAGTATCCATTCCCATTTCACTTGGGGTAGTCGTGGGTCGCGTTGCAGGTATATATCTGTTCTGCCCGGAACGGCTTCGTATTCACTCATCGGGACATAAATCCGGCTCATAAACAGATAAGCCAATAGCAGTGCCTGAATATATTTTTCGTCGAAATGTTTCAAATCTTGGGCGGAAAATTTACTGAACGCATTTTTTGAAACATATTCGATAAATCGGCTGATATCGCCTTCCATTGCCATCGCAACGATAGATTCATTCAACGATTGTGACTGTATGGTCATCAAGGGTGAAGTTTCCTTTACCATGCGCACGATATAGTCCCAATATAGCGTTTTGATGGAATAATTTGGTATCTCCAACCGCATTTCGCTCAGATAAGCACCTTTGATAGTCAGCAACCCCATGTAGAACAGCAGGGAAACAAATTGAGTGTCATCCTCCAGCATATCAATGGGGAATTTTTGCAATAATTCGGAAACAATACCATCCTCTTTTATAATTTTAAGCAGTGTTTCTTTATTACTCTCGTTTTTGAAAAGCCGCCGCAACCGTCCGTAATCAATTTGCATATTCAAATCGACGATGTTTTTGGGTGGTCCGTCATTTTTCAATATCTGTTCAAAAAAATGAAGTATCATAGCTGGATTATACACACTATGCTTCCCGTCTGTGGTGAACATATAGCCATCGTAATAGGCCGTCATATCTATCTTGATGTGTTCAGGATTAACGCCTGTTTCGCGCATCAGCCACTCCACCTCTTCCTGCGTAAAGCCCATCATCTCGTTGTATTTTGGATCCATTGTCAGAACGGCAGCAACATTATAGCCACTGGTGAGGTCGTCAAGCATCACCGGCGAGATACCCGTGATAAAAGTACGGTTCACGATGGACGATTTGGCGGCGTTTTTCAAGCGTTCGTAAAAATCACGCACCAAGCCATTGGCTGCTATCATTGCTTTGTAGATATCTGTTCCCTGCATATTGCCCATCGCTATAAGGTCGTTGGCAAAGTGGTCGTATTCATCAATGATGAAAAAGAGTTTTACCTTGTTTTGCTCCGCAGCATCAAAGACTTTTTCCAAGGATGAGATCCCCTGTCTTTCGTCCTCTATCTGCTGGATATATTTTTTCGCATCAGGAAAAATAGAAGCGTACAAATTAAAGAAGTTACAAACCCGGTTCTGTACATTCGTTGAAAAAGACTTCACGAATCCTTGCTCGCTGGAAGTATCCAATCCTGAAAAATCAAATTTCAGTACTGCATACGAATTTCTTTCGGGCGTAGGATGTTTGCCGATATACAAGTCGCCAAACAAGGCTTCAAATTCATCTAATCTGTTGAGGTCATAATAATATGACAGCGTCATAAAAAACAGACTCTTGCCGAACTTGCGCGGACGAATAAAAAACTGATTTTTGTTGCTCTCATTTTCCAACATCTCTATGTATCGTGTCTTATCCACGTAAGCATAATTCTCAGTTCTGATACTTCTGAAATCCGAATTGCCAGATGGCAGCCGCTTGTATTTTTTTTCTTCCATTGCTTTGTAAAATTTATGAGTACAAATGTAGATGAAAATCGCGGGATTTCCAAGTACATGAAATGAAAAATGTCTCAAAGCATCTCAAAATATCTCAAAACATCTCAAAGCATAAATTTGATTTAACCACACAAAGGACCAAAGTAAGCATCATTCATAAATGTGGGTAATATTTTTGAAAAACCTGTCATAATTCAAATTGGCATCGAAATATTGTTGCCCATTTCGACCGATTTGTTCCCTCTCTTGCTTGTTATCTATCAGTCTGTCAATCTCTTTTGCCAACGCATAACTATCGTTCGGAGGTATTAATATACCTGTCGTATTGTGTTGAATAAATTCTTTTTGTGCTCCATTATTAGTGCTAATGACCGGTTTTCCTGCTTGCATATATTCTAAGGCAACCAGTCCAAATGCTTCTTGCAAGACAGAAGGCACCGTGCCTATATCAATTTGTTGCACCAACTCGGTGGTATTATCAACAAAACCTAAGAAAATAACCTTCTTTTCTATATGTAAGGAGAGCACCAATTGCTTGAGGTAACGCTCATATTCAGCATCACTCGCGATACCGGCCGCTAATAAGGTAATATTCTTGTTTCGCGTGTCGGCTAATGCTTGCAATAAAACAGCAAGTCCTTTTTGCTTATTTAAGTTCCCCATAAAGGAAATGACAATGTCGTTTTTAGGGATGTTGAATTTGTCTCGATAATTACAAACTTCACTGTTTTCTGATTTTTTTGGTAAAAATGAATTATGCACAACTGCAATTTTCTCCTTTCGTATAGATGGTCGTGTGGATAAAAAAGTGTTTTTTGCCAACTCCGACACGAATATAATTTTATCAATAGAACGATACATAAGCGTATAAAAATAATTTGTTTTCGCCTTTTTTATTAAATGCCGTGTTAAGATAATTTTCAGTTTACCTTTTAGAATTAACTTGGCAAACATGGCGACATAAGTATCTTTAAACTGATGAATATGAACCAATTCTATATTATTTTTTTTAACAATATGGTACAATCCGATGGCTGAACGCAAATCTAACATTCCTTTTAAGGACAGGGTGTATAATTTGCCACAAGGGGCTATTCTTTTTTCAATTATATCGCTTTTTTTACTTAGGAAAATGACCTCATTCCCTTCTTGTATAAGCCTTTGTGACAAATCGTAAACATATTGTTCTCCACCTCCCCAAAAACGTGATGCAAAAATTTGTAGTATTTTTTTGTGTGTGTGTATTCGGTTCTGTTTGGCATCCGCATTTATCTTCGTGCCGACTTCAAAGCTTTTGCGCATAGTCTCCGGGGGTAAAATCATCAAAATACTACGCACATTCCCCGTCAATTTCTGCCACCAGATGACGCACTGTAGTTTGAAAATAAATCTATACTTGCTCCAGCCTTTGTCAATTGCTTTTATCACCTTGATATTATCGAGAAGTCCCGCTTGACGGTTAATGTTCGACAAGCCATTCATATCGTAAACAGAAACTGGAAAAGAGGCGTGTAGAAAATGTTTTCGGGCGTAATAGCATTGTTTGAAAAATTTGAGGTCGGCAGAAAGTTTATATGTTTCGTCGAAATTATAAATCTTTAATAACGAGGTCTTTGTAAATGCAGCCTGATGACAAAAATACATACGATGAATATTACACGGCTCTTTGGCAATCTTTTCGCGATACGAGCCATCGGCATTTTCAATCAGAATGTTGCCATAGATAATGTCAAGTGATTGAATATCTGATGATTGTAATTCAGATGCTATTTTTTCTACACTTTGGTTGTCCACAAACGTATCGCCACTATTCAGAAAGCAAATCCACTCGCCACTCGCTTTATCAATGCCTTTATTCATCGCATCATACATACCTCTATCTGGCTCGCTAATCCAATATGATAGCCTATCTTCATATTTTTTGATTATCTCCACCGAACCATCAGTCGAACATCCATCAATGACAATATATTCGACAGGGGCATACGTTTGATTGATAACAGACAACATCGTTTTTTCAAGGACAGCGGCTGCATTAAAAGTTACAGTGACGACCGTGATTTGGGGATGAGTTTCTATCATTTTTCAAAAGTTTATTATGATAACTCCTCCATCCGACAAGCAATCTCTTTTCCGGCAAAAGCCACGCCCAAGAGCGCGATGCGCTTATTTTCGCCTGCATATCGTTCATAATAGCGCCGAGTGTGGATTTGTGTCAATGCCTCGTTTAACAATTTATTGGGAGTCCCCTTGGCGGAATATTTCACTTCTGCAATCACGACCCGCTCCTGCCACGTCCACACGGCATCAATGCGCCCTTTGTCCGTATTCACTTCGGCATCCACCTTGAAGCCCAGCATATTGAGCCACAACAAAATGAGCGAATGGTAATACGCCTCGCGCGGAATATGCAACTGATTGGGTACGCGAGCAAACATTGCTTGCATACTGCGTTCAAAAGGGAGTGCATCGCCATTCAATAACTGTTCCATCATTTGCCTGCACCCTCTGTTTACCTCCGGCAAAGAAGTTGCTGCATAACTTGCTAATAAATGGGTCGTTAGTGCCCTATTCACCTCCTCATTGGGAACACCCAATGTGTAGAGCATCACCCTGCTAAACGGATCTTTTTCCTTCCGTTTCACGGTCAAATAACCTGTCTGAAACATCAATGTCTGCGGATTTATAGCCTGAATATCAAAACTGTCGAAATCCTTAGCTTGCATCCGAATAGGCTCCAAAAGCGATTTCACATCATCGTGCTCTTTTAATATATTGACTATAAAAGTAGGAGAACCTGTTGCAAACCAATGGTCTTTGAACTCTTGCTGCCTAAAAAACAGCAAAGTCGAGAACGAATTATACACAAACGTTTCGCCATCCCAAGAATAGCCGTCATACCAATGCTTAATATCCTCTATGGCTTCCAATTTCGTATAGCCTTCTTTTTGAGCCAATTGCTCAATGTAGGCATCAAAATAAAACTCCAACTCTGCTTGCGTATAGCCGCAAATCGTGGCAAATTGCGCCTCAAGAGTAATATCTATCAGATTGTTTAATCCTGAAAAAATAGAAACCTTGGAAAATTTGGACACCCCCGTCAAAAATACAAAGCGCAAATGTTCATCGGCAGCTTTCATTACCTGATAAAAAGCGTGAAGAATGGCACGAATGTTGTCAGCCTTTTCCAAATCGGTCAAATTGTCTATGATTGGTTTGTCGTATTCGTCAATTAAAACCACTACTTGCTGCTTTGTGGACTGATGCAGTTTGTGAATTAACTCTCTAAATCGGTAGGTTACATCTTCCGTTTCAAGCACAATTTCATGCGCTTGCGCGATTTCCTTCAAAGACGCCATTAACGAACGAACCAAAGCCTCTGGCGTGTGAAGTGCCATTCCCCCAAAATCCAAGCGTATCACTGGAAATTGTTGCGTCCAATCCCAATTATTCTCAATCCACAACCCCTTAAATAAGGGTTGGTTGCCCTTAAAGATTTCTTCCATTGTGCTCACCAGCAGCGACTTCCCAAACCGACGCGGGCGCGACAAGAAGAAAACTCTGCCCGATGTGATAAGGCGGTGTATATCCTTCGTCTTATCAACATACAAGCAATCATCATTGCGCAAATTCGCAAATGACTGTACTCCGATAGGTAATTTTTGCATAATCTTTTAATTTTCCGCAAAGTTAGCATTTTAGTTTTATTTTTTCCTATAAATTGCGTTATTTTATTGATAGTGAATTCAAAAACATTTGCTACTTTTGCAGTTGGAAAAACAATGAAAAACAATGAAAAATATACAGAGCAATGAAAACAATGACAGGTGTACAGTATGAAAAAGATATGCTGGGGCGTGCAAGGTATGCGCGTATTGACCTCAATAAGTACAGTGTGACAATGGACGAATTACAAGCGTTCCTAAACGGAAGTGTGTCGAACAAGAGGAGTCGGCGTGCTGTTAGTCAGGTAGAACAATCGCCTTACAATCCGGAATATGTTGCTATGATTAACCAAGCCGAAAGGGACATCAAAGAGGGGAAAGGCAAAAAAATAGCAATCGCCGACTTATGGAAATAGTCTACTCCCCAACTGCCAATAAGCATCTCGAAACAATCAAGAAAAGCGGCTCACCGGCGACAAAGAAACGGCTTGAACGCATCTTAGAAGATATTTTAGAGCATCCTTATACTGGTTTTGCCAACCCCGAAGAGTTGAAATATGATCTTTCCGGAAAGTGGTCGCGTGAACTTTCAAAAAAGGATAGGGTTGTGTATCGGGTAGATGGTAATGATTTAAATGTGTTTTCCCTGCTTGGGCATTATCATGATAAATAATTTAATTTTACACAAACATGAAAAAGGTTTGGTTAAAAAAAAATACAACCTACCAAATTGGCATCCACAAAATTCAGATTCCATCTTCAGCAAGATTGCCAATCTATCAAAAACTTCATCCTTTGTATGACCGTTTTTTACCCGTACTTGCGAAAAATTTAAACACAGATGGGACGATAATTGATGTTGGAGCCAATGTAGGTGACTCATTAGCGGCTATGATACAGCAATGTAACAATTCTTTTATCTGTATTGAACCGTCGAATTTCTTTTTTGAATATCTTGAGAAAAACGTACAAAATCTAAAATCAGAAAATACAAACCCAATCAAATTGTTCAAATCACTTGTTGGTACAAAAACATTTGAAGGTAAATTAAAAGATGTACGAGGCTCAACTGCGAGCCTCGTAGTGTCTGAACACGAGAAAAACAGGGACGGAGTACAGTACAGTACAATAAAGAAATTAGACGATATTGTTCAAAATCATAAAGACGTTATACTGTTAAAATGTGATGTGGATGGGTTTGATTTTGATGTGATAGAATCTGCGAAAAACATATTATCAGCATCCGAGCCTATACTGTTTTTTGAAAATCAAATAGACAATGATTTTCAATATCAAGGTTTTAATAAGTTATACGACTTTTTAGCAGAAAGAGGATACCATAACTTGTATATTTTTGACAATTTTGGAAATATTGTTGTCGAAAAAGCAGATTATCATACTTTGAAAAATTTCAATGCCTATTTATACAGCATGACAAAATACCATGCCACAAGAACTTTTTGCTACACAGATATTCTTGTTTCCACCGACAAAAATACCTCAATAATAGCCAGAGCTATTGAAGATTACAAAAGCAATTGGGTTAAAAGATGAAAATGAATACGGAATATATTACCTAATCTGTATTCCGTAGGAATGTAAACGCGGTGAAGACTGCTTCGCCCGTTTTTATTGTTTATAATAGTGATTTATACAATTCAGACGTTTGTGCAACAGATTTCTCCCAAGAAAAAAGTTCAAGGCGAGTGCTTCCTTTTTTAATGAGGTCTTTTTGTAAACTCTTGTCGCGTAATACTTTTTCTACGGCATCTCTGATTGATTCTTGCGAAGCAGGTTCAAAATAACATCCCGCTTCTGCCGCTATTTCGTTGAAACAGGCATTGTTACTCAATACCACCGGTGTTTTGCAAGCCCATGCTTCCAAAATAGGAATGCCAAAACCCTCTTGCAATGAAGGAAAAATAAAAGCACGGGCATTGCAATACAGATATGCCAACTCATTATCTGTTGGTTTTGAGAAAAATACGACTTTTTTTTCAATCGCCAATTGCTTCATAATTTGAGCTTCGTCCGACGAAAAAGCGCGTTTCCCGGTGCAAACAAGATACAAATCGGAATCCTTTTTCAATAAATCGGCAACCGCCAAAATGAATGTGGTGAAATTCTTATGCCCGCCTCTGTCCCCCACATATAATAAAAAGTTGTCGGGAAGATGCTGTGAGGGCTTTTCAACGAATTGCGGATGAAGCGATGAACCGTGATAAACGACCTCTATTTTATCCGGATTGGTTCCCCATAATTCAACAATGTCTTTTTTGGTCGTTTTCGATACAGCAATGATTTTACTCGCATGTTGAGCAAAAAATAATTTAGTCGGATTGCTACTTGCCCCTGCTTGTTTCTCAACAATCATATCATGGATGGTAAATACTTTGTTTTGTATTTTAGGCATTTCAGACATGAGAAACCTATATGAATTCGCTGGATGAAAAATAGCATTTCTCTCCATTCGCTTCAATGCCCTCTGTAGCAAGAATTTATTAACAAATGCGAAAGAGGCAGTCGAATCGGAAATGAATGATTTCCGATATTGGTTATCCGATAATAAATACTGGTTTTTCACAAATAATCCAGCAATGCGCGCATCATGTCCCGACTGCCGCATACCCTTGAACAACTCGTAATGATAACGAGAAATGCCTCCTGCCTTCTGTGCTAAATAGACCTGAGCATCGTAGATTATTTGCATATTTTTCAAAAAATCATGATAACTCTTCCATCCGACAAGCAATCTCTTTTCCGGCAAAAGCCACGCCCAAGAGCGCGATGCGCTTATTTTCGCCTGCATATCGTTCATAATACCGTCGAGTGTGGATTTGTGCCAATGCCTCGTTTAATAGCGCATCAGTTGTTTTTGGCGCTTTGGCATATTTAATCTCTGCGACGACTACC
>BNXR01000030.1 GCA_025999735.1 Bacteroidia bacterium
GGCTACAAAAGAGGACTATAAGCGGAATATGCCGGGTCGTATCATCGGCGTGACGGTGGATGCACAGGGAAATAGAGCATTCCGTTTGGCTCTGCAAAGCCGAGAGCAGCACATCAAGCGGGAAAAAGCTTCCTCAAACATCTGTACAGCAAAGGCTTTGGATGCTACGATGGCAGGCTTCTACGCTGTCTATCACGGACGCGAAGGCTTGAAGCGAATTGCAAACCACATCCATAGTGCAGCGGTAATCTTGGCGGAAGAAATACCAAAATACGGCTATCAATTAGTCATAGATAAGTTCTTTGACACCCTTCGCTTTAAGCGACCGGCAGGCGTAACGCATGAAATAATACGCGAAAAAGCCTTGGCTGACAAGCTCAATTTGTACTATTGTCCGGGCTGTACTTGTAATCCAGAGGGTTGCATCGGATTATCCACGGATGAGAAAATCACGGAAGAAGAGCTCAATACGATAGTGCGGATATTTGCGGAAGCAGCAGGGAAACAACCTGAGAATATGGTGTTTACAGATGACCGTCACGCCGATGATACGACCCGGCATATTCCGCTTATAGTCCTCTTTTGTAGCCATATATGCGGCACTTGGACCACCGTATCCCATCGGAATACCAAAACGCTGCGTGGAGCCAACGGCAATATCTGCACCCCACTTTCCGGGCGGTGTCAAGAGTACCAAACTCATAATATCTGCTGCCACAGCCAATAAAGCACCGTTGGCATGAGCCTTTTCCGCAAAGAATTTATAATTGCGTACTTCGCCATTTGCCGCCGGATACTGTACGAAAGCACCGAATATGTCCGCCGTAAATTCAAAAGTCTTATAATCGCCATAAATCAGTTCAATGCCTAAGGGAGCAGAGCGCGTAATCAATACATCTTTCGTCTGTATAAACACCTCTTTATCAACGAATAACTTATTAGCACACGCCTTTTTCATTTCCTTGCTTCGCAGGGCAAACATCATCTGCATAGCCTCTGCGGCAGCCGTTGCTTCGTCCAACAAAGAGCAATTGGTCATTTCCAAGCCTGTCAATTCCACAATCATCGTCTGATAATTGAGCAAAGCTTCCAAGCGACCTTGCGAAACCTCCGCCTGGTAAGGCGTGTAGGAAGTGTACCAAGCAGGATTTTCTAAGATATTGCGCACAATCACCGCAGGCGAAATCGTATCATAATACCCCTGACCGATAAAAGAGCGGTAGAGCTTATTTTTGCCGGCAAGCCCCTTCATTTTTTCCAAAAGCTCATATTCTGTCAGGGGAGTATGTGACCCTTGTGGTTGCCCTATGAGATTTAGTTCCTTTTTCAAACGTATAGACCTTGGAATAGTTTGCTCTATCAATTCGTCCAACGAATGAAGACCCATCGTCTTGAGCATTTCCTGAATATCTTCGGCTCTGGGGCCTATGTGTCTGTTAATGAATTTATCTGTTGCCATTGTATCTGCCATTGTGTCTGTTAATGAATGTATCTATTGTCATTGTGTCTACCATTGTGTCGTCAATGAATTTTATCTGTGCTACTTTTCTAAAATTATGCTATTCAAAAAACGTCGCATTTCTGCGACGTCTCTTTACTTATGGGTGGCTGATCGGGATCGAACCGACGACCTTTGGAACCACAACCCAATGTTCTAACCAACTGAACTACAGCCACCATATAGTTTGTTTACGATACGTTTTCAAAGAAACGCGGTGCAAAAGTAAAGAAAAATAGTAATTTGCGCAACTATTCTCAAAAAAAATTGAAGATATATAATAGAGACGGGGCACGCCCCCCCCGTCTCTACGCAAAAAAAGTTGCTCGTTTCCGGGCAACTTTTTTTTCTAAGATACTGAATCAATATCTTTTGGAAGAATATCCTCCGCCGTTACGATTTCCACCACCACTACTTCTGGGGCGGTCATCCCTTGGCTTCGCGACATTCACGTTAATCACTTTACCATCGTAAGTGGCTTGGTTCAATTCGTCGATTGCTTTCTGCGCCTGTTCGTCGTTAGGCATTTCAACAAAACCAAAACCTCTTGATCTGCCGGTTTCCCGGTCTGTAATAACTTTTGCAGAGGAGATGTCTCCGTACTCTGCGAATAAATCCTTTAAGTCAGTGTCACTAACACCGTAGCTCAAATTTGAAATGTAGATGTTCATTAAAATAAATTGTGTAAATAAATAAAACTGAGTGTTTCACCACCCAAACTCGAACGCAAAGGTAGAACAATAAATTAAGAAACAAAACTTTTCGACGTTTTTTATTTATTTATTTTCATTACTGACCGACTAAAAAATTTTTGGAGACTTATTTCCTGATTATTATTTCGGCTGAAAAAACCGTTTTTTCGGTTACGCGCTCAGAATTACTCGATTTTTATGCTAACTTTGCAAAAAAATATTTCATGTATCTAAATACCCCCTATTATGGAATCATTAATCTATTTTAAATCAGAGTTAATTGTAAATAAAAACGGTATTTGTATCATTTTGCGCAATAGATATCACAATGAAGAAGTACAATATCAACAAAGAGATTGCTGACTCGGTAGAGTTGAAATGCCTGTTAATCAGTAACGGAATAAAAGTAGAACCTGCTGTTTACGAGATATTTGGAAAAGAGTATAGGCTGAATGTAAGTCCTTTGACTTGCAACAGCCTCGTTCTTTCCGATGGGACGAACGTGCAATTGACAGATATGGGCTTTCAGTCGGAAGTCCCAACACCATTCCAGCTTCGAGTTTTGGACGGGAAGGCGGCACTGTTTCATGACACTGACGTCGTTGATGTAGTTACTTTTCACAAGAAGACAGATTTCTACAAGCAACAAACTTCATCGGGTTTACCGTTTGTTGGTAATGCCGTGCTACAAGGTTGCGATTTTGTTTCTTTTCAATGCTTGTGGCATTGCGAGTATGCAGCAAGTGGCAAACCCTGCGAATTCTGTTATGCAGGTGCATATTTTGAGTATTTGGCTCAGAATAATCAGCCACAACCGCCTGCTGTTAAAGCACCAGATTTAGTCGAAATCATACGGTATGCTGTGCAGAACGACGATGCCAGTAGTATCCAAATCACAGGAGGCTCCACCTTCTCCGGTAAAACGGAGCATGAACATATTTCCACTTATCTGAAAGCAATTGCAGCAAGCGAACTGCAACTGTCGGGCGAAATTTTGCTCTACATCACGCCACCCAAAGACCTATCCTATATAGACGAATATTTTGCGCTGGGAGCCAACCGAATAGCCTGTAGCATTGAAGTCTGGGATGAAGCGAGAGCAAAAATCATCACACCCGGAAAGATTGATTTCACCACCAGAGAGCGACACTTGAACGCACTCACCTATATTACAGAAAAGCAGGGTAAGGGCAAAGCATTTTCCAATTTCATCATCGGCATTGAAAGCATAGAAACCCTGAAAGCAGGTGCGACATGGCTTGCCGAGCGCGGCATTATCCCCTCTGCATCGGTGTGGATGCCAATGGGTCGTCCGGTTATGGGGAGCACGTGTGTACCATCGTTGGATTATTTTCGCCGTGTCAAGGAAATGCTGGCGGAACTATACAGCAAATACGAACTGATTCCGCCCGGTGGTTGTGGACTCAACGTGTGCGTGGAAAAAGATATTTACGCATATTCACAACAATTCAACCCACATTGCGCACTATATAAAATAAAGTCACTGTAATACAGATAGTTATATAAAAAGCTATTTGTATTCGTAAGCAAAATAATAATCATCATCGAAGAACGTTCCGTTTTCCATTCTTTTGCGGTCAATCACATAGCCTCGCAAAGCGAAATCTCGCAAAACACCCGTTGCCCATTGCCGAAAAGCCGTTGCCCGTTTAGAATTAATACGATAACCAACGGCAATAATTGCATCAAGATTAAAATGTTTCACAGAATAATTTTTGCCATCGGTGGCAGTTACTAAGAATTCCTTAGTAACTGAATTTTCGTCTAATTCATTGCTGTTGAATATGTTTTTAATATGCTGAATAATGTTTTCAGTGGTCGTTTCAAACAACAATCCCATATTTTTTTGACTCAGCCAGATAGTGCCGTCTTGTACACGTACTTCTATGCCATCGCCTTTCGATTGATAGGCAAAAGTCAGAAACTCGGCTGTGCTGTTGCGAATTTGCAGTTTATTGTTTTTATTCGACTTATCCATATTACATATCTAATCAATTCAATTCAATAAAGTAAAATGCCCCGTCAGTCACAATCGCATCTCCCGCACGAATACCGGATTGTATAATTGTTTGTTTTTCATCGGAGGCACTCACTTTTACAGCCACCTTTCTAAACCGATTATTTCCCTCACTAACAATCACATAGCGACTATCTTCTTCCTGCAATACAGCCGAATTGGGAACAAGCATCGAATTTACCGCTGTCGCCCTCATTTTAACAACACCGTACATGAATGGTTTTAAAAGCCTCCCCGTGTTATCACATTCTATGATGACTTCAACAGAGCGCGTTTGCTCATCCAGTAGTTCGCTGATGTAATATATGTTGCCCTTTACAGGAGCGTTATTCGGCAATGCAGGCAACTCAATCTCTACATCGGCAATATTTCGCAGCAGATGAATGTCTTTTTCTTTGACATGAGCTACGACCCACACTTTGTTCAAGTCGGCAACGATGACTAATGGGGCGGCATCTTCTTTGATATATTGACCAAGCACGACATCATTTTTTAGCACTTCCCCGCGAATGGGCGAGCGCACAATCAGGGGTTGCCCGAACAGTCGGTCGTCGGGGTCAATCTGATAGACTTTAAGAGCTGCAAGAGCCTGCTCGTAATCTTTTTTCTTGAGTTCGTAATTAGCCTCTGCCTCTTCTACATCCTTGACTACGCCTACATTGTTTTTAAGAAGGTCTTTTTCACGATTTAGATTTTTGAGTGCCAGCTCCATTTCTTGCATTTCCTGGTGGTAGGTTTTGCCTATCTCAAAAAAGGTGGGTGAACTGAGTTCAAACAGCGGACTGCCAACGCTCACTTTTTGTCCGGGGTGCACAAAAGAATGGACGATACGACCTTCAAAAGGAGTAGCCACTTCTGCATATTGCGTGGGGATTGCCTTTACCGTCCCGGACGAAGTAAAAGCCGCCTGATAATCCGCCGTTACAACTTTGTCTATTTTGATATTTTGCAATACCGACGAATTTTCCTGAAAGACGATATATCCTTCTTCAATCGTGTATTGCGCACTGTCCGAATGATTGCCGTTCGGATTATTTCCACAAGCATAAATTACAAGCAGACAAATTGGTACTATTATTTGTTTCATGGTGTGTTTCAAAGGCGTTCAAATTCATTTAAAGGCGATAGAACTTTGCTGTCACTGTTTTATTTTCTTCTCTTTTAGGATTTCTTCCACTTCCTCTGCATACCGGTTGAACGGTTCGGACTGAAATTCAGAATAATTCATCTGTTTATAGCTGTTAATGAGACGTTTAAAATATGGATTTATCTCTTCAAATGATTCAAAGGTAAAGTCCGCACGGACAATCTCCAAAATCTTGGCAAGCATATACTGTTGTCGCTCCATGGAGGTTGAGCCGTCAATATCGTCAAAAGCATCTTGTTGCAGGATAATCGAATCTATCAACTCGGATTTCCAAAACGTGACATGATAGTCCAAAGGTACGCTGTCATCGCCCAAAATGTCAATCTGCTCCGCTATTTCCAGCCCTCTCACCAAGGCGTTGCGCGTTTCATTGACATCGCTAATCCATGTTGGGGATATATGCTCTGTCGCATATTGCTCAAATTCAGGATATTCTAAATATTTGGAATAGGAATCCAGCGTGTTTATTGCTGGATAACGCTTTGAATCGGCACGAGACTGTGAGAGCGCATAAAAACAACGTGCAACCTTCTTTGTAGATTCCGTCACCGGCTCTTTCAGATTACCACCTGCCGGAGACACAGTACCGATAAACGTTACGGAACCGGTCTGTCCATTGTTCAGGTACACGACCCCTGCTCGCGCATAGAAATTGGCAATAATGGCTGACAAGTCCATCGGGAAAGCATCCTGCCCCGGCAACTCCTCCATACGATTGGACATCTCCCGCAAAGCCTGTGCCCAGCGGGAAGTAGAATCTGCCAACAGCAACACTTTCAAGCCCATCGCCCGATAATATTCTCCTATCGTCATCGCCGTATAAACGGAGGCTTCACGCGAGGCTACTGGCATATTTGAAGTGTTCGCAATAATCGTAGTCCGCTCATACAGAGAACGTCCCGTTCGCGGATCCTGCAATCGCGGAAACTCTGTAAAAATCTCCACGACCTCATTGGCGCGCTCCCCACAAGCCGCCATGATGATTACATCCGCATCCGCAAATCGTGCCAAGGAATGTTGCAGCACTGTTTTTCCCGTGCCAAAGGGACCCGGAATAAAGCCCGTTCCACCCTCCAAAATCGGATTCATCGTGTCAATCACGCGAATGCCCGTCTCCATCTGCTTGAAGGGACGCGGCTTGTTACTATAATTGTGCATAGCCACTTTCACAGGCCATTTTTGTACCATTGTAATGTCATGCTTCTGACCGTCAGTGCCTTTGAGTACTGCAATGATTTCCTTGAGCGTATAAGCTCCCGCTTG
Source organism: Bacteroidia bacterium (assembly GCA_025999735.1). Lineage (GTDB taxonomy): Bacteria > Bacteroidota > Bacteroidia > Bacteroidales > Marinifilaceae > JAISHE01. The sequence goes on from BNXR01000030.1 coordinate 6,639, forward strand.
GGCAATAGAATCCACGATATATTCCCCCTCCATTTTAAAGGGTACCATAATTTTGTGGGCCAACCAATTCTCTTTCACTCCACCCAACCAGTCTGCTGCTTTAACCTTGTCCCCAGACTTTGCCAATGGCTCAAAGGCCCATTTTTTGTTGTCTTCCAGGGGATTGGTATATTCACCCCTTTTCAGGAAAATACCTGTCATTTTATCTAAATCATTCTGCAGCCCGTCAAAGTTCTTGGACAGCAAACCGGGTCCCAAGCTCACTTCGAGCAGATGTTGTTCAAACTCCACCTCCATACCGGGTTTCAACCCTCGTGTGCTCTCAAACACCTGAATATAAGCCGTATCACCTACAAACTTTATCAACTCGGCCATCAATCGCTCTTCGCCCGTTTCAATATAGCAAATTTCATTTTGCGACACAGGTCCATCCACCTTGACCAAAACAAGATTGGATATAATACTGTGCACTTTTCCCCGCGTTTTATTCATAATATTCATATAATTTCCTTATAAATTAGAGGACTAAATTTTATCCCCACAATCTTCTTACAATCTTCTTACAATCTTCCCACAACCCATCTGATGGCTTATCTGGGACTTATCCAAATGTGACGTTTTCTTTGAATTTTGCAATCATTTCTTCAAACACCTGCCGTCCGGATTCCGAATCCATTTTACTCCAGCGTTCCACAATCAGCAATTCCGCTGCGAAACCAAGCACCCTTTCGATGCTAAAATAGCGAAACGTCATCCCTTCTTCGATAGCATCCCAAACCAATAAATCCAAACTCCGCTCGCGTTCAACAAGATTATTATTTTCAACGGCGGCAATCACTTTTTCCACCCAAGTGTGTTCTGCCGACAAGCCAAAATCCTTTGAATGAGCCGATTTTAAGGCATTAGAAAATTCATTTTCTCCAATAATTTCCATCGTAAAATCCTTGCCGTACTTCCGACAATTCAGTGCGGTTACCAAATTTTTTACGTTCATGGAAAATGCCGCGAAATCTTCTAAAAATTCATTTCCCGAAGTCATCATATACTCATAGTACAGTCCGGTCAGCACCCTCTCTGCATGTTGAACGTCTTGTAATTCATCGCCGGCCGCAGTCTCCTTGTATTTTGTAATAAATTCATTCAGATAGGGCGGCAAGGCACCCGTAGGCTCAGCGACTTCTTCCTCCAACAAACTGACAGGATATACACAATCCAAATCATGCGTCCCATGCACCGTATCCATTTTGTTTAACAAGTTCAATATCTGTTGATTATCATATCGCAGAAACAACATATTCAACAAATCTGCATCCCTGCCGTTGATATAAATTTCTGCCTGCGCACGAAAATCACGTACTGGAAACGGTAATTTCCAATCGTTCCACACTATATCAGGCAAACCGGCAATAAGGGTTATATAATTCTTATTCATTGCTCACTCATTGCTCATTCATGTCTATAAAGGATACTTTTGGTCAAATCTTTGATATACAAGTTGAAAAAAGACTCGAACAACTCGTCTGAAAAAGTAATCTTATAGCTGCCGTCATGTGGTTGGAGTACAAAGGCATCCTTTAAAGGACCTATTTTAATTTCAAGCCCCTTGTCTAACAAATCTTTGTATTTGTGGATGACAAAACCCTCAAATTTTTCCTTTTCCGTTGCCGGAAGTAGGATTTCTAAATTGATATTTCCGGCTGTCGGGTCCCATTTTTTCACAATCGTCATCAGTAACTCCTGCACAAATGCTTTATCTTCAAAACCGGCTTTTGCTGTTTCTTTGGCAACTTTCCCAGACACGAGAGCGGTAATTTCCTGCTTCAAGGCGGTAATTGTTTGGCGGGCACTGAGTATCAGTTCCGCTTCCATCTTCTTTTTTACCCCTTCTGCCACCTCTAATGCTTTCGCTTCTATATTCAAAGCAGTCTGTTGGGCATCCGTTCGGATTTTGTCTGCTTCTTGTCGGGCATTTTCGAGCAATTTTTCTGCTTCATGTTTCGCTTTGTTTACGCCCTCGTCGTAAAGTTTCTTCGTCAAAATATCCAATTTGTTTTCCATATCTTTCATACTGTTTTATCTTGCTAATCTTTTAATCTTGTAAAAATCCTGGTTGCCTTACTACCTTTGTAAATGTAGAAATTAATTTCTACATTTGCCCAAAGGGCTAATTCCTTGCTATCTCAGCATACCCGAACAAAAAATTCGGCTCTGCCTTCGATACGCTGCGTCATTTCTACATTTGCCCAAAGGGCTAATTCCTTGCTATCTCAGCATACCCGAACAAAAAATTCGGCTCTGCCTTCGATACGCTGCGTCATTTCTACATTTCTACATTTCTACATTTCTACATTTCTACATTGGGCGGGCAAACCCCGCCCCTACATTTTCAATTATTTTTCACACATCAAACGTATGTATAGCCTCTTGTATATGCTCAATCTTGTAATTTCTTCCTGTGACAAGAATGAGGTCAAAGCGCACTTCTTTTTTCAGTTTGTTCATTCTCACATAAGCGGAACCTGCCTGGAGCAAATTCTGTTTTTTCTTATAATCAAGTAATTCCGAAGGACGGTCATTGACTTCCCCGCGCGTTTTCACCTCCACAATCACGATGGTATCCTCGATTTCACAAATAATATCCACCTCCTTATGACCCAAATGCCAATTCCGTTCCAAAACAGTATAGCCACAGGCTTGCAAATATACCACAGCTCTATCCTCACCTATTTTCCCAATATGTTGCTTTGTGACTTTTGACCCCGTCTTTTTGATTAATTGTAACATTCCTGCAAAATTAGTGTAAAATTCGGATATTTCCAAAGTCAGAATACGATAATTTCATCTTTCCTATATATAAACCAATACACCAGCGGGATAATGAATTACACACAAACGAATAAAAAACTTGTTTTATACTACTTCATTTTGTACCTTTGCGAAACAAAAGCAAGCAAGATTATTTTAGGTAACCAATAAAAGAATTATCATGACAAAAAAAATAGCAGTACTAGCAGTAAACCCGGTAAACGGGGCAGGTTTGTTCCAATATTTGGAACTGTTTTTCGAGAACAATATTTCGTACAAAACCTTTGCAGTGGCGGAAACCACACAGATTAAGACCAATTCGGGTGTTCCATTGCAAACCGATGACGTAGTCGCCAATTTGAAGGGCAACGAAAATGCGTATGATGCACTCGTGTTTGCGTGTGGTAACGCGATGCCGACATTTTCCGAAAACGCGGGGCACTCTGAAAATCAGGATTTACTGGCGGTTATCAAAGCGTTTGGCGACAAAGGGAAATTGCTCATTGGGCATTGTGTCGGCGGCTTGCTGTTCGACATTGCAGGCATTGCGGAGGGCAAGCGATTGGCGTTGCACCCATTTATTCAAAGTGCGGTAAAAAGCGCTGTTGGTACTGACGAAGCATTCGTGATTGACGGTAATTTTTACACCGCTCAAACCGAAACAACGATTCATTTGTTGCTTCCTGAGTTGCTGAAAGTATTAAAATAGCATTTTCTGCCTGCAAATTCGTTCACCCATTCACAAGCGGGCAATCTCTAACCGTTTTATTTCACCTCCCAAATGTCGCCACTATTGAGTAAGTCGTTCATACATTTGATTGGGGATTTCGTTTTCACTTCTATGATTTGTTCTTCTAAGGCTTCATCGTAGGTCTGTGCTTCCACATCTCTGATTACCCCTAATGCCACAGGGAATTGTGGAGCTTTCATATTGGCAAGCATCCAGTGCATGAATGGATTTGCTGTGTGAGCATCATGCACGAGGATGTCCTTTTCTGTGATGCCGTCTTTGTTCAACTCAACGATTTTCAGTTGTCCTATTTTATCTAATACCAAGCCCTTGTCTTTGTTTTTGCCGAACAGCATCGGTTTTCCCTGCTGCAAGACCAACTGTCGGTCGTCTTTCAAGTCTTTGTCGGTGATGGCGGCATGTGCACCGTCAGCAAAAATGACACAGTTTTGCAAAATTTCTATCACCGAGGTACCTTTGTGTTTCACGCCTGCCACCATAAGTTCCGCTGTCAAGGCGATATTGGTGTCTATGGAGCGTGCAAAAAATTTACCCTGCGAACCAATCGTTAATTCGCCAGGATTAAAGGGGTGTTCAATCGTTCCGTAAGGCGAGGTCTTTGTTTTCGTTCCTAACTTGGTGGTCGGTGAGTATTGTCCCTTCGTCAAGCCGTAAATCTCGTTATTAAATAACAAGAGCGTCACATCGACATTGCGCCGGATCAAGTGGATAAAATGATTACCGCCAATTGCCAAAGCGTCACCGTCACCGGACACTTGCAAAACATTCAGCTTGCGGTTCGCATTTTTTACACCACTGGCAATTGCCGATGCTCTGCCGTGTATAGTGTGAAAACCAAATGTGTTCATGTAGTAAGGGAAACGTGAGGAACAGCCGATGCCAGAAATAATCGCCCATGACTCTTTCGGATAGCCTAATTCTACCATTGCTTTCTGTACGGAAGTGATAATCCCATAGTCCCCACAACCTTGGCACCAGCGGATTTCCTGGTCACTTTTAAAATCTTTCGGAGTGTATTGTAATTCTGCCATATATTATAAATATAATAACTAAAGTTTCTCACAGTATAAATTGTTTAACATACGCCTTAGAGGCGTTCAAGAGTACCCGTTGCTGGAACTGTTGTGACCAGTGCATCTGCATTTCCACGATGAAAATACTACCATCAGAAGCGGTGCATTGAACGTCCACAGAAGTATTCTTGAGGAGCTTCGTTTCGGGTGTAAGCTCCGTAGCTCGGTATTCAATGGAAGTAATGGGTTTCTTTAATGGCAAAAGGCTATTTAACAAGCTAATGCAGAGTTCTTTGTGCTCACCAAAGATGCGTTTAAAAATCAAATCGTTCTTAGGGTCCAAATAACGTGACATAGTCTTTTTTGTTTAAATGATGGTGCGAAAGTAATATAAGTTATTGGAATTGAAAAATAATACGCCTTAAAATCCGCAATTAAATATGTGGCTTATTTCTTTCAATTAAAGAAAGGGTTTTCTCTTTTCTCTCTCCCGATGGTCGTGCTTGGTCCATGTCCCGGCACTACCACTACATCGTCCGGTAAGACAAATAAATTCTCCCTAATCCCCTGCAACAAGGCTTCACCATCGCTTCCCGGAAGGTCCGAGCGACCTACACAGCCCTCAAACAACACGTCACCGGTAAGCAACAACTTGCTTTTTTCCGCGTAATAGCACAATCCACCGGGGGAATGTCCCGGAACGGCGATAACTTTTAACTCCGTCTCGCCGAAGCGGACAGTGTCGCCGTCATGTAAATACTTTCCGATAGCAGGTGGGTACTCCTTATACTTTTTTGCAAAGTCAAATAGAAACTCATCGTCTTTGCTGGCCTGCGTTTCCAAGTTGTAGGTATCCTTGATGAAGTTGTTGCCGAAGATATGGTCAATGTGCAAATGCGTATTCAAGCAGGCGACCAATTTCAGGTTATTAGCAGCGATATAGGTTTTAAATTCATCCTTCTCTTCCTCGCCATGACAACCACAATCCACGACAATGGCCTCTTTCGTGTCGTCAGACAGGATAAGCGTATTTTCTTTCCAAGAGTTGTTTACAAAAATCTTAAGTTCCATTGCTTTATTCGGTTAATTATTCTTTCAGGTGCTATATTCGCAAACGGTGCCTTGTCCCGAAGAGACGGCACTACCTCATTCCCGGCTCAAAGAGTAGGGCAAATCAGTGTTTGCTGTTCCACGCTTGAAGTTCGGGGTTTCACTCATCTTCACATCTACTTTTCCACCTTGAAGGATGTCGCTGTATTTGACATAGTTGTGTGGATATGACATCCCATTATAGGTCAGACTTTCTACATAACGTGCTTTCGCATCATTGTTGGGAGCATTGATTTCCAATGTCTTGCCATTCTCAAAGTGAATGTTGGCTTGCTTAAACAAAGGCGAACCTAATACATATTCATCCGAAGCGGGACAAACAGGGTAAAAGCCTATGGCAGAGAATACATACCATGCCGAAGTCTGTCCGTTGTCTTCATCGCCACAATAGCCATCCGGTGACGCTGAATACAATTTATCCATCGTTTCACGCAACCAATACTGCGCTTTCCAAGGTTGTTTTGCATAGTTATATAGGTATATTGCGTGTTGGATGGGCTGATTGCCATGCGCATAGTTACCCATATTCATTATCTGCATCTCCCTAATTTCATGGATGACGCCACCATAATAGGTGTCATCAAAAATCGGGGGCAAGTTAAACACCGAATCCAACATGGCCACAAACACTTTATCGCCTCCCATTAGGTCTATAAGTCCCTGTATATCATGGAATACCGACCACGAATAGTGCCAACTGTTACCCTCCGTAAAAGCATCCCCCCATTTGAAGGGATTGAAGGGTGATTGAAATTTCCCATCCGCGTTCTTACCACGCATGAGCTTGGTTTCCTTGTCAAAGACATTTCGATAATTCAGGCTACGCTGTTTATATACATCAAGTTCTTTGGAAGGACGACCGAGTTTTTTACCCATTTGATAAATGCACCAATCATCGTAGGCGTATTCCAAGGTGCGGGCAACATTTTCGTTAATATCCACATTGTATGGCACATAACCTAACTTATTGTAGTGCTCAAAGCCTTTGCGACCGGTGGAACTTACCTGAGGATGAACGTGATTAGCACCGTATAGCAGACCTTCGTACATCTTCTTGGCATCTACCTTCGTAATTCCCTTTAAATAAGCATCAGCCACTACCGAAGCGGAGTTATTACCTACCATACAACTTCGATGACCGGGACTTGCCCATTCAGGGAAAAACCCACTCTCAAGATAGGTGTTCAATAAGCCTTCTTGCATCTTTGCACCCATCGATGGATATATCAAGTTTACAAACGAAAACAAACAACGGAAGGTGTCCCAAAACCCCGTATCCGTAAATAAATAGCCCGGTAGCACTTTGCCGTTAAAGGGACTGTAATGCACCACATTCCCCTTGGCATCAATCTCAGCAAGATTTCTCGGAAAGAGCGTAGAGCGATACATACAGGAATAGAATGTCCGCAGATTGTCCGTATTGTCATCCTTGATTTCAATGCGACCCAAGACATCGTTCCATTTCTTGCGACCTTTTGCTTTCACCTCCTCAAAAGAGTGAGTGCCTACTTCCTTTAAATTCAATTCTGCCTGTTCCGCACTGATGAACGAAGAAGCCACCCGTACATGCACCAACTCGCCCCTCTTGGTGGAGAATCCGATAATAGCACCGGCATGATTTACTTGTGCCTCTAACTGATGGGGGCGAATGCTGTCACCGCTCACGCTTGCCTGATAGGTAAAGGGTTTATCAAACTGTAGAACGAAGTAGTTCTTGAAATTAGCCGGTACACCACCGCTATTGCGCGTCGTATAGCCGATAATCTTCTTTTCTGCCGGTATCACCTTCACATAAGAGCCTTTATCAAAGGCATCCACCACAATATAGGAATGTTCGCTTGCAGGGAATGTAAAGCGGAAAATGGCGGCACGTTCCGTAGGTGCAATCTCTGTTACTACATCATAGTCAGCCAGATAAACACGGTAGTAATGCGGTTGTGCGATTTCAGTCTTGTGTGAAAACCAACTGGCACGCTTATCCTCATTAAACACCGGCTCAGTGCCCGTTATTGGCGTCGTTGTTGGCATCGTTATTGGCATAAGGGAAAACTGCCCGTAGTCGTTTATCCAAGGACTGGGCTGATGCGTTTGTTTAAAGCCCCTAATCTTGTTGGAAGTGTAAACATAAGCCCAACCATCGCCCATCTTTCCTGTCTGAGGGGTCCAAAAATTCATCCCCCAAGGCATAGCAATGGCAGGATAGGTATTCCCGTGCGATAATTCATGGGTGGACATTGTTCCCACTAAGGTACTTACGTAGTCGACAGGCTCTTTCGGCGAACGATTATTGTCGTTAGCTGTACCCTGTAAGGCGATAGCGATGAGGAGTGTTGATAGGTAAATGCGTTTCATGTCTTATTAATGATATAAATAACTCAGTTTCCCACCTTATATATAAGGTAATAGGCAAATCAGGACGCAAAGGTAAGATAAATATTGTAGAGACGCAAAATCTTGCGTCTCTATAAAGGTGATATTTATTTGGTTCGTACAAACCCTTTATTTACCTTCGCACCCGAAACCAATCCCATGTACCACCCATTACAAATGGTCTGCGGATTGGTTAAACACATAATAATAATGATATGACCATCAGAGAAGAGCAAGAACAGAGCAAGTTGCAGCCGTATGCAGAGGCGATGCGGTACATGAACAATGCAGAGGGTATTTTGCAGCAGACGCGCAAGGAGGACAATGTTTACTTAGACCGTAAGTATGTGCGTATGGCGTGTGGTACTGCCTACTTGGGGGTGTTGGAGGCAGTGGACAAATGGCTGCAACTGAAAGATGTGCCGAACCCTTCCAAAAAGAAACGCAAAAGCATTGAGTTCTATACTGCCAATGTGGCACTGCTTGATGGCAAGTTAACTTCTGAGTTGCACGCTGCCTACCGTGTATTGCACATAGAAGGATATTACGAGGGGGTGTGTGTGGTGAAAGTAATACAAGGAGGCTTTGACACTGCCTATCAAATCATTGCCCGCATCAAGCCCGACGTACCGGAGGAAGAATTGAAGCAATACCTCGACGCATACACAAAGAAGAAAGCTTCCTTGTGGCAACAACTGTCCTCGCTTTTGTCGTTGTGACCAACACCAACGTAGGGTAAAAGGTGAATATTTATTTGGTTCGTACAATAACATGTATTACCTTTGTCGGCGTAAATAGACAACTAAGATATGATACACACTATGGAAATAGACGATACTATCGTTACTACGGAGCGATTTGCCAAGAAACCTACTCATAGAGGAGTGGTGTTTGCAAAACCCGTTGTAGCAGACATTGTGCCCGATGGGTATGTAACCGTAGAAGGGTTTAGAAATGAAGTAAAAGAACGTATCCGAAAATACGCATTAGAAAATGGTATATCTTAGTAATACCGCAATCAATGATTTAGAAAGTATTCTCATTGGCTTAATGACATGGGCAAAACGCCCATTATCGCTTGAACACGCTGAAAAATATGTAGATGATATTTCAAATATTTGTTATACTTTAGATACCAAACCATGGCACGCAGACACAATCTATGCTATCCACAAACAATATGGCACGCAAGTGCACACCTACAAACGCAACCAACGAACTATGTGGTATATCATTTATAATTTAGATATGTATAATAATATCTACGTACAAAAAATCATTTCCAACTATCAAACACATTAACGATGCAATTCTTACAACTCACACAATCCACAGTACAGGCGTATCCGCCTCTCCCGCATCCCGTACGCCCTGCGGCGTGCAACACCCAATCCTCTAAAACCCGCGTGGTTGTAGGGGGGGGGGGGAAGCACCCCCCCACTAAATAAAATCCAAGAGCGGCTTACAGCCGCTTGCAGCATAACACATTGCCATATATACGTATGGGCGGGTTTGAAACCCGCCCATACACGGTTATTGCCCGCTGGCGCGGGCAATGACGGCGCGCGTTGCGTTCAACCAAAGAGTGCACACACAAGGTGTGCCCAACCAAAAGGCGTACATATATTGTGTGCGCCTAACACAGGGGTACACACAGGTGTGCACCTACAAAACATATACATTATGTTAGATTACAACTTAGTAGAGAACCTGCTCACCGCAGCGCCAGATGACGCGATGGCACAGGTAGTGAACGTCCGTTCGTACGGAGAAGATGAAATCGCCACCTTGATGCTCAAGCGTGGCACGTTGTTAACCAAAGCCGACATTCTGGCCGTGCTTGAAGTGTACCGCGAGGTCGTTGACGACCTCGTGGCCGACGGCAACTCCGTCATTACCGACCTGATGCACATCACACCCAGCATCGCAGGAGTGTTCAACGGAATGGGTGACAATTTTGACCCCCTGCGACACGTCGTGAAGGTCAATCTCAATCAGGGTGCCGCCTTGCGACTTGCTGCCAAGCGTATCAAGCCCAAGAAGGTGCAGGTTGCCGACCCCATTCCCTACATCGTGGAGGTGAAGGACATACTGAGTGGCTCGGTGAACGACCACCTGACAGCAGGTGGCATTATACAGTTGCGTGGCAGTCGCCTGAAATTTATGGAGGAGGGCTACGTCAACGGCATATTCTTGATACCGGTAGCGGATGCCCCGGAAATGCGTCTGTCGGTGGTGGTCGAGAACAAGCCCGCACGGCTCATCACGCTGTTGCCTTCTAACCTTGTTGCAGGTGAGTATCATCTGGAAGTGCGTACCACGTTTTCGCACAGCAATAAGCCATCGCTTGTGTTGAAAACAGGGAGGTTTCACAAGGTGCTCACGGTCGTCGCATAACACTCCGATGTGGGGTGTTATAACACCCCGATGCGGTGTGTAAATTACTAAATTACTAAATACCTAAGTCACTAACATTCTTTTTCTATTTATCGGTACTATTACTAAGCTGTCCCATCGGCATGACGGGGAATGCGCAATGGTCCGAACGGGCGCAGGATAATATACATAGAGTTCCAATGGCGCAATGGCTAACAGGCGCAAAATAAACAAATAGAGTTCCAAACGAATTTGCAAAGGGTAGTTACGCCTTCCACCTTTGCAGAGGGTTAATAATAACAGGAGGGCACAATACATTTAATTAATAAGAATATGAATAAGAAGTATTTGAAAGTCGCCCTCATGGGCGCAATGACAGTAATCGCAAGCGGAATGTTTACCTCTTGCGAAAAGGATGACAAAGACGTAGCCGTAACCGACATTACGTTGAACAAAGCCGCGCTTACGCTTTCTATCAGCAGCAGCGAAACGCTGACGGCAACAGTATTGCCCACCGACGCTACCGACAAAACCGTAACGTGGTCAAGTAGCGATGACAGCAAGGCTACCGTAGCCAACGGCGTAGTAACCGCCGTAGCCGCAGGCTCCGCCACCATTACCGCCAAAGCGGGTGAGAAAACGGCTACCTGCGTGGTAACGGTGGTGACAAACCCACTCGTTCCTAATACGGATGGGAGTGCAACCCTTACGGTTATAGTGGAAAACGGGAACTCTTACAATTCAACAATTAGTACCGCAAAACTATTCATCAGGCCTGACGGTGGGGATGATGTTGAGATTGTAAGTGGGAATTATGCCAATGGAGGTTTTACGATTAATTTGCCTGCGACGTTAAACGCTTCCCTCGTTGAGAATCTTGAATTTCCTGAAGCTTTCACAGTAAGTGATAGTACGGCTAAAGTAACTGGATTACGCACAAGTTTTCGTATTTATGGGTATAAAGATAGCGAAATAGTTGGCAGATTCTATTGCAAAAGCGGAGATTATGACGTAAAACTCTTCTATGCTGATAAAGATGTAAACATAAGCGGTCAAATACTGAGAGAAGATCGTAATGATTCCATATACAACTTGTCCTTGAAAAAAGGATGGAATCTAGTGTATGTATTGGAAACCAGCGATACGTATGAAGTGACAACTACAAGTCAAGGCGAACTGAAATGGACGCTTAATTCTTAATAGGTTGACTGTCCAGTGATAGTTGTCTTGAACCACGATTTTAGTAAGATTAAAGGATTAGCAAGATGAAAGAGAATAGATTATCTTGGTCATCTTGTTAATCTTGACAAAATCACGGTTCAAGACAAGGAGGTTGCGGGTCAAGCCCGCAATGACGGATAGGTAGAGACGGGGTTTATATAGACGACCCCGTCTCTACACGTTTACACCCCTTGACAAGGAGATTAATCCCCTTGCTATAATATTGTTTTTCCTTAGTGGTTGTGGAATGGGAAAAGTTGTTTACCTTTGCGGGGTATTAGTACAATAAATTAAAGCATATTATTATGAACAAGACATCATCAACACAACCCACGTTTGAAAGCATTATGGCAATCATGGACAGGACAGAGAGACGCCAAGAAGCATTTGAGAAACTGCACGAGAAAAGAGCTGCCGAAGCCGAAGTGCGCCGCAAAGAGTATGAAGTGAGCCACAAAGAACTTGAAGAACAGGTGAAACGCACTTCCGAAAATATTGACAAACTGAATAAAGAGATAGGTGGTATTTCCAACAACAACGGCTATTCCGCCGAAGAGTATTTTTTCAATGCCTTGGATGCTACCCGCAAATTAGGTAATATCAAATTTGACTTCATTGAAAGAAATCGCAAACGGCACACTGGTAAAGTGCAAGATGAGTTTGATATTGTCATGTTCAATGGCTCATCGGTGGCTATTATTGAGGTAAAATATCGTGCCCATCAAAACTCGTTGCAGCATCTGACAACAAAGAAGGTGCAGAATTTTAGAACCTTGTATCCTGAATATGCCCACCACAAACTTTATTTGGGCATTGCAAGTATGTCGTTCAATGCCGAAGTAATCAAAGGGGCAAAGAAACTCGGCATCGGTATACTGCAGCAGAAAGGCGATACCTTAGAATGTGACACGGAACATATAAAGGCATATTAGTACCATAGTCTCCCGATAGGCAGAATGTTCAGTAAGAGTAAGAATTGGACGGCAGAGATGCAACCTTTACTTCTTCGCCAACTCCATCAATATATCCAGCACCTGTATCGCACTGCTTGACACTTTCGTACCCGGTCCAAACACGGCAATGGCTCCTGCATCAAACAAGAATTGGTAGTCCTGATGCGGGATGACACCACCCACATAGACGAGGATATCCTCACGTCCCAACTTCTTCAATTCAGCTATTACGGCGGGCACTAAGGTCTTATGTCCCGCTGCCAAAGAGGAAACACCTACCACGTGTACGTCGTTCTCAACGGCCTGTTTGGCTGTCTCTTCGGGTGTCTGGAACAGAGGTCCCATATCCACATCGAAGCCTATATCAGCGTAACCGGTAGCAATCACTTTGGCACCACGGTCGTGTCCGTCCTGTCCCATTTTGGCAATCATAATGCGGGGACGACGACCCGTCTGCTCGGCAAACCTATCTGCCAACTCTTTGGCCTTCACAAAATCGCTGTCTGTGCTGGCAACACTTGAATATACTCCACTCACTGTTCTTATTACTGCTTTATAACGTCCTACAATCTTCTCACAGGCACTCGAAATCTCACCCAAAGAGGCACGCTTTTTCGCTGCATCCACCGCCAATTCCAGCAAGTTCCCCTTACCTGTTTCTACACACTTGGTGATGGCATCCAAGGCAGCATCCACTTCCGCCTGATTGCGGTTTGCTTTCAAATCCTTCAAACGGGCAAGCTGTGATTCACGCACCGCCGTGTTATCCACTTCCAGAATGTCAATCGGGTCTTCCTTTTCCAAGCGGTATTTGTTGGTGCCGACAATCGTCTGTTCGCCACTGTCAATGCGCCCTTGCGTACGTGCTGCCGCTTCCTCAATGCGCAGTTTCGGCAGACCTGATTCTATCGCCTTCGCCATACCGCCTAATTTCTCTACTTCCTCAATATGCGCCCAAGCCTTACGCACCAACTCATCTGTTAATGCCTCCACATAGTACGAGCCACCCCAGGGGTCAATTGCTTTGGTGATTGTTGTTTCTTCCTGAATGTAAATCTGCGTGTTACGCGCAATACGAGCGGAAAAGTCCGTCGGAAGTGCAATCGCTTCGTCTAAGGCATTGGTATGTAAACTTTGGGTGTGACCAAGAGCCGCGCCCATCGCCTCAATACAGGTACGTCCCACATTGTTGAAAGGGTCTTGTTCGGTCAGTGACCAGCCGGACGTCTGGCAGTGAGTACGCAAACTGAGTGACTTCGGGTTCTTCGGGTTGAACTGTTTTACAATCTTCGCCCACAGCAACCGACCGGCACGCAACTTGGCAATCTCCATAAAGTGGTTCATCCCAATCCCCCAGAAGAACGACAGGCGGGGTGCAAAAGTATCCACATCCATGCCCGCATTCACACCGGCACGCAAGTATTCCCAACCGTCCGCCAAGGTGTAGGCCAACTCAATATCCGCCGTAGCACCCGCTTCCTGTATATGGTAGCCGGAAATGGAAATAGAGTTGAACTTCGGCATATTCTTCGACGTATATTCAAAAATATCAGCTATCACCTTCATCGAAAACTCAGGTGGATAGATATAGGTGTTGCGCACCATAAATTCCTTCAAAATATCGTTCTGAATAGTACCCGACAACTGGTCAAGTGTCGCTCCCTGCTCCAATCCGGCTACAATATAGAAAGCCAATATCGGCAATACGGCACCGTTCATGGTCATCGACACAGACATCTTATTCAAAGGTATCTGGTCAAACAATATCTTCATATCCAAAATGGAATCAATGGCCACACCGGCTTTCCCCACATCCCCAATCACTCGTGGATGGTCGGAATCATAGCCACGATGGGTAGCTAAGTCGAAGGCTACAGACAAACCTTTTTGTCCCGCCGCCAAGTTACGCCTATAAAAGGCGTTGGACTCCTCAGCCGTAGAAAAACCGGCATATTGGCGAATTGTCCACGGCAACATCGGGTACATACCCGAATACGGTCCGCGTAAGTAGGGCGGCAGTCCGGCCACGTAGTCCAAATGCTCCATCCCCTTCAAATCCTCACTCGTATAGGCAGGCTTCACAGGAATTAACTCAGGTGTAGTCCAGCTCTTAGAAATATGATGCTCCTTTTCCCACTCTACGGGCGATTTCTTCGCTGTCTGAGCGGCCTTTAATATGTCTATATTCTTGTAATTTGGTTTCATTATGTATGCTATTATTATGCTACTATGCTATTTTTAATTGTTTCTGATAGTTCGTCAGCTCTTCCAAGATATTATTCTTCACATGAATATAATTGGAAAGTCCCGCTGCCTCTAACTCGGGGCGAGTTTCAGGGTTACCTGCCACAACGACTATTGCCCTCCCTTTCAACTGCTCATAAGCCTGTGGTGCAAAAGTGCTGTATTCATCGTCCGCACTGCACAGTACAACGATATCCGCCTTATGGTCGATGGAAGCTCTTACACCGTCATCCACCGAATTAAAACCGTTGTTATCAATGACCTCAAAGCCGGCACAAGCAAAAAAGTTGCATGCAAACTGCGCACGTGCTTTACGCATCGCCAAATTGCCCATTGGGAACATATATACCACCGGTCGCCCAAACTTTTGGGTGTACTGGTCTGTCTTATAGCGCAAAGCCTCAAATGCCTGCGCCCCTCTGTAAGGTTTTAAGGTTTCAATCTCCGCACCCTCAGCCGTTTCGTCTTCTGCTTTAAAAATGCAGGCGCATGATTTATCATCTATCACGTCATCATCAATCACTTCATTAAAGTTCGGGAACTGATTGACACCCACAAAGTTCTCTCTGCGCGTGGCAATATCCAAATCGCGGGTCTTTGCCATCTCTGTCACGGCCTTCTGAACAATTCCCTGCTTTATAGCTGCCAAAAAGCCACCAGCATCCTGTACCTCTAAGAACAACTTCCACGCCGCTTCGATAATCTTCTCCGTCAACTCCTCGATATAGTAAGAGCCACCGGCAGGGTCAACAATCTTGGCAAAGTGCGACTCTTCTTTCAGTAGCAATTGCTGGTTACGCGCCACTCTCTCTGCCAAATCCGTCGGCGTTTCGTAGGCATAGTCAAACGGGTGCACTGTAAACGAATCCACGCCACCCAAAGCGGCAGACATCGCCTCCGTCTGTGTCCGCAACATATTCACATTCGCATCGTATAAAGTCTTGTTCCACTCGGAAGTCTCCGCATGGATGTGCATCTTGTAGGCACAGTCACAGTCCGCCTTCTGGTTTGTCGCTGAATAGTGAGCCTTTACGATATGCGCCCACAGATAGCGTGCTGCCCGTAATTTCGCAATCTCCATAAAATACTTGGAACTCGTACCGAAACGAAAACGCAGTTTCTTCACGATAGCATCCACACTCAAACCCGCATCCGTCAGCAAATCAATATACTGGGCACCTTCAGCCAATGTGAAGGCTAATTCTTGCACAATCGAAGCACCGGAATTGCTGAACACATAGCCATCCACCTCAATAGAACGGAAATGCGGGAACTGCGCCATCACATCCACCTTCTCTTTGAGCACTTGTGGCAAGGTCTCGGTGTTAGCAAAACACATTTTCCCGTGTCGTAGATAGGTCCCTAATGGATTGATATTGATGCCTCCATGTATTTTCTCTGCATCAAGACCCAAAGCAAGAAGGGCTTCCTTATAGGCCTTTTCTATTTCAAACTTATGATTGCCGCAAACCAAATTTACCTCCACGCAATCCACGTGAATACCTGCGAGCAAGGTCAGAAAGTCCGCTTTCGTATAGGATTTGTCAGTGTGGAAACAGAACCCCAAGGAGTTCACGCCTTTGTTTAAGACATCCAAGGCTTTTTTATTAGCCTCCGCCACATCCTCCACACAGATGTCCTGGCGCACAAGCCAGTCGTTACTATCCGCATGATTACCCCTTATAAACGGGAACTCTCCGGGCAGGCTATCTGTGTTCGCCGGATTTTTCAACTCTTTGATATCTTCCAACCGGTACATTGGTTGGACATCGAAACCCTCTTTGGTTTTCCAAACCAGCTTCTTCGCAAAATCTGCTCCCTTCAAGTCCGCCGTCACCTTATCCAACCACTCCTGCTTGGTGTTGGGTGCAAATTCCGTAAAAAGCTTCTCTCTTACATTTTCAGTCATACCTTTATATACATATTTAATTAAACTCACCTTTCCAATAAAGCGCGCAAAATTATATATTTTACCACACTAAAACAAAATGTGGATGACTTTTTATTCCATATAGGTATAGCGATATAGCCCTGAGCGGTAATTGGACAAAAATTCACGTCCTTCTTCGGCAGAGATGATGCCCTTTTTCACAGAAGTCATCACGCGGACTTCGACATCACGTGCCATCTTCTTGGGTTGGAACTGTACGTATTCCAACACGTCGGCAACCGTTTCGCCCTCAATGACCTTGTCAATGGAATACTCGTTGTCGCGGATTTTTATGTGTACTGCATTCGTGTCTCCAAACAGGTTGTGCAAATCGCCCAAAATTTCCTGATATGCACCAACCAAAAATACACCTAAATAATAAGGCTCTTTGTTCAACTCATGCACCGGCAGGTGGTAAGAAAAATTCTTTGTGGAAATAAAGTTGTCAATTTTGCCGTCCGAATCACAGGTAATATCCTGTAAGGTAGCAGATTTCGTAGGGCGCTCGTTTAAGCGCGTGATGGGAATGATGGGGAAAATCTGGTCGATAGCCCACGAATCCGGTAGGGATTGAAACAAGGAAAAATTGCAGAAATATTTGTCAGGCAACAATTTAGCTATTTTCTTCAGCTCATCAGGGGCATGTTTGAGGTCCTCAGCCATGCTAAACACCTCACCGGCAATAGACCAGAACAGTCGTTCCACTTGCGCCCGTGTCTCTAAGCTTACTAAGCCGAGATTAAACAGTCCAAGGGCTTCCTCTCTGGCTTGTACCGCATCATGCCACGTTTCTAACATCCGTGGCTGGTTC
>BNXR01000031.1 GCA_025999735.1 Bacteroidia bacterium
AGGCCTTAGGCTACCGACAGGCACCATTCGTCCGAAAAAAATCCGTAGTGCCAAAATCGGAAATTTTCAAAAATAACGCGACTGTATCTGTGAGAGTTATGAGCGGATAAGTGCAATGTGGGTTAATTTCTAAATTCCTACATTAACCAACCTGCAGCCGGCATCTTTTCCACTGAATGCGATGCCCAGCAGAATGATTTTACGGTCAAGAAATTGTTCGTAATACCGTTTATCATAAATTTGTGCTATTGCCTGCTTAAGCAAGGTTTTCAATTTCTTTTTGGCGTGGTATTTCAGTTCTACCACTACCGCCACTCCATCTTGCAGCAATACCGCATCCATACGTCCTCGGTTGGTAATCTTTTCGCTTTGAATATCGAAACCCAGCATGGTCATCCACAGTTGAAAGATGATGTGATAGCGGGCTTCATTGGTGTTTTCGTACATATTATCTTCCGGCTGCAAAGTGTAGGAAACACCGGCAAGCATTCGACGCATATTATTTGTAAAACCATCCTCATCGAAAGCAAGGATTTGTTGCAACATTTCCTGTCCAAGTACCGACATTGTTGAAAGGGGATAATTTGTATATGCACTTAACAGATGTCTCATCAACGACTCTTTTACCTCCATGTTCGGTACTTCAAGGGTATATTGAGAACTTATACCCACTCGTTTTTTGTTTTTGACAGTCAGGTAACCTGTCTGAAATAATAAAGGGACATCATCAAGTGCCTCCGGATCGTAACTATCGAAAGCCGATGAAGCAGCAATGACAGGTTCCAATACCGTTTTGGCACGACCGTGTTCTTTGAGCCGGTTGATAAGAAACGTAGGTGTACCTGTTTCAAACCAGTAATTGGAAAATTTTTTGTGTTTAAAAACCATCAGTGTAGCAAACGGATTGTAAACCGATGTCTTGCCATCCCATGTATAACCATCGTACCACCTGCGAATGTAGTAAAGCAAATCCTCCCGTGTTATTTCCAAATGAGATGCCGCTTCGTCAATATATTCCGAAAAATCACCTTCCAATTCTTCCTGCGTATAGCCACAGATAGAGGCATATTTATCGCTCAGTGTAATATCATTCATATTCAATACCGAAAATACTGATACTTTGACATTCGTTACACCGGTCAGTAAGACAAATTTCAGGTGCTCGTCGTTTCCTTTCAATACCACGTAAAATCCCTGAAGAAACGCACGAATATCTGCTGCTTCCGTCGTGCCTATCGCATCTAATATGGGTTTGTCGTATTCGTCAATCAGCACCACGACTTTTTTGCCTGTTTTACGGTGCAATAATTTTATCAATTCTGAAAAACAATCGGACGCATATTCCGAAATAAATGTTAGCTCATGAAAATTTGCCTCTTGTTGCAAAAAAGTGAACATACTTCGTTCCATCTCTTCCTTGTTTCCGTGCATTATACATGTCCAGTCTATTCGAATTACCGGATATTGCTGTGTCCAATCCCATTTGTCGTAAATGTAAAGCCCTTCAAACAGTGATTTATTGCCTTTGTAAAGTTCACCCAGCGTGCTAACAAGCAGTGACTTTCCAAAACGCCGCGGACGCGAAAGAAAAACAATATAGGAACTTGTAAGTTGGAGTATTTCTTTCGTTTTATCAACATACAAAAGACCTTCACTGCGCAATTTTTCAAACGACTGTACCCCTATCGGTAAATTTTTCATACTTTTGGGTTTTAAAATGTTCGCGAAGGTAAACAAAATAATTGGAGGGTGCAAATTTTTACGCCCTCGTAGGGGCGACCCTTGCGGTCGCCCCTACGAGGGCGTCATTGCGGGCTTGACCCGCAACCTCCTTGTCTGAACCGTGATTTTAATAAGATTAACAAGATGTGCAAGATGAAAGAGGAAGGAACGAGATGAGACAATTATCTTGGTCATCTTGTTCATCTTGACAAAATCGTGGTTCAAGACAACAAAGGTGGGTAATTAGTTTGCTATTCCAATAACATATAGTACCTTTGCACCCGAAGCCAATCCCATGTACCACCCATTACAAATGGTCTGTGGATTGGTTGAACACATTAATGTTAGAGTTATGACAGTAAGAGAGCAGCAAGAGCAGAGTAAGATGGAGCCTTATGCAGAGGCGATGCGGTACATGAACAACGCAGAGGCGACATTGCAGAAAGCCGTGAAAGAGGACAACTATTACCGAGACCGCAAATATGTGCGCGTGGCATGTGGTACTGCCTACTTGGGGGTGTTGGAGGCAGTGAACAAATGGCTGCAACTAAGAAATGTGCCGGACCCACCCAGAAAGAAGCGCAAAAGCATTGAGTTTTATACTGCTAACGTGGCAATGCTTGATGGCAAGGTAAGTGCTGAGTTGCACGCTGCCTACCGCTTATTGCACATAGATGGATATTACGAAGGTGTGCGTGCTGTGAAAGCAATAAAAGCCGGTTTTGAAACTGCTTACGACATCATTGCCCGTATCAAGCCCGATGTACCGGAGGAAGTATTGCAGCAATACCTCACAGAGCACCAAAAGAAGAAACTTCCTTTCTGGCGACAACTATCCTCGTTCCTGTTGGTTTTGAACTACCTACCCTCATTGCGGGTTTGACCCGCAACCTCCTGCTGCCTCTTGTCTTGAACCACGATTTTGTCAAGATTAACAGGATGACCAAGATAATTGTCTCATCTCTTTCCTTCCTCTTTCATCTTGCCAATCCTTTCATCTTATTAAAATCGTGGTTCAAGACAACCGGGTGAAAGATTTAACATTAATTGTTTGGTAGTTACATTTAGGATGATTACATTTGCACCCTGAAAGAGATAATAACCAACGTTTAACATACTAACGCTAATACATGGAATACTTGAATACTACCCTAAATCCTCAACTCACACAGCCTGCACGCCCTACGGCGTGCAACACCCAATCCTCTGAAACCAGCGTGGTTGTAGGGGGGGGAACACCCACCCACTAAACAATACGATTACACCACAGCGGCCCACCGCCGCTTGCAACATAACACATCGCCACACATACACAGGGACGGGTTTGAAACCCGCCCCTGCACCGTCATTGCCCGCGCGAGCGGGCAATGACGGCGCGCGTTGCGTTCAACCAAAGGGTGCACACACAAGGTGTGCCCAACCCAAAGGCGTACATATATTGTGTGCGCCTAACACAGGGGTAACACAGGGGTAACACAGGGGTAACACAGGGGTAACACAGGTGTGCCCCTACAAAACATATACATTATGTTAGATTACAACTTAGTAGAGAACCTGCTTACGCCCACTCCCGACGACGCGATGGCACAGGTAGTGAACGTCCGTTCGTACGGAGAAGATGAAATCGCCACCTTGATGCTCAAGCGTGGCACGTTGTTAACAAAGGTGAAGGACATAGTGAGTGGCTCGGTGAACGAGCACCTGATAGCAGGCGGCGTTATACAGTTGCGTGGCAGTCGCCTGAAATTTATGGAGGAGGGCTACGTCAACGGTATATTCTTGATACCGGTAGCGGATGCCCCGGAAATGCGCCTATCGGTGGTGGTGGAGAACAAACCCGCGCGACTCATCTCGCTGTTGCCGTCTAACCTTGTTGCAGGTGAGTACCATTTGGAGGTGCGTAGCACCTTCGTTCACGGTGGCAAACCTTCGCAGACCCTGAAGGTCGGGCGGTTTGGCAAAACGTTAACCGCAGCGTGAGCGGGTGTGGAGGTACAGAAGCCTCCGATGTGGAGGTACAGAAGCTTCCGATGCGGTGTACAGACGCAAGATTTTGCGTCTCTACATGACGACATTCTTTGTACAGACGCAAGATTTTGCGTCTCTACATTCCTACATTCTTTTTCTATTTATCGGTACTATTACTAAGGCTGTCCTATCGGCACAACGGGGAATGCGCAATGGTCCGAACGTGGCGCAGGATAATATACATAGAGTTCCCGAGTTTGCAAGGGTTTAGTTACGCCTTCCACCTTTGCAAAGGGTTATAATAACGGAGGGCACAATGATTAAATTAATAGTAATATGAATAAGAAGTATTTGAAAGTCGCCTTGATTGGCGCAATCGTAGCGGTATCTACCGCAATGTTCTTTGCTTGTAGCGATGATGACAACGACGTAACCGTAGCCGTAACAGGCATTTCGCTGAACAAAACCACGCTGACGCTTACCGCAGGCGACACCGCCACACTGACGGCAACGGTATTGCCCGCCAACGCTACCGACAAAGCCGTGACGTGGGAAAGCAATGTCCCCGCTACAGCTACCGTAGACGCCAATGGTAAGGTAACCGCCGTAGCCGTAGGTTCCGCCACCATTACCGCCAAAGCAGGCAATCAAACGGCTACCTGCACGGTAACCATTACGGCACCGGATGAGTCGGCAACCTTTACGGTTACAGTGGAAAATGGGAACTCTTACAATTCAAGAATTGACTCCGTAGCACTACTCGTGTACAATTATTATGACGATGAGGGAGGATTCGAGCTTGTTGTGGCTGCAGGTACGTATGCTAATGGGGGCTTTACGGTTAATTTACCGGCGACGTTAAGCCCTTCACACCTCGTGGAAGCTGTTGATGGAGAGTCTGAGGGTGTAACAGTAAGTGATAAGAAGGCTAGAATAGCTTTTGGTGAGTTTGAGATTTATGCGTATAAAAATAGCAACGTAGTTGGGGCATTCTATTGCGCCATTGACGGCAGAGAAGATGTATTAGAGCTCTATTATGCCGATAGAGATGTAAGCATAACCGGTACAGAGCTTGAAGAGTATGAGGGTTCGACTTATATATACAACTACAACTTGTACTTGAAGAAAGGATGGAATATAGTGTATTGGGGATGGTCAGCATCGAACAACACCGAAACGTATGAAGATACAACTACAATACCAGGCGGACTGAAATGGTATTTTGAAGAGTTTTGATGATTAGTGTTGTCGGCTTGTAAGGGATTGTCTGAATCAGGATGAAAGGATGAACAAGATTAGCAGTTGAAAGAGGAAGGACAGAGATGAGACAATTATCTTGGTCATCTTGATAATCTTGACAAAATCACGGTTCAAGACAAGCGTAGAGACGGGGTTTATATAGACGACCCCGTCTCTACACGTTTACGCCCGCGTAGGGGCGACCTGCGTGTCTGCCCGCGTAAAAACAATGCTGCCCGACTTGTTGTAGGTGCAGTTTTGTATTCATGCGCTTGGCAATCTCGAAGTTTATATATACTTTTGTGGGAATGAAATTAAACAATATGAAAGAGGAGATTTCTAAGGACCTGACATTGATTACCGAGGCAGTTACTGCGGCAGTAAATCCTGTTGCCATTTATCTTTTTGGCTCGTATGCCTACGGCACGCCCAACGCCGACAGCGATATAGATATTTATGCCGTCGTGCCCGACAGCGTTGTTGATACGATAGAGTTGAATGCACAAATACGCTATGCCCTTTTCCACAAGCAAAGAAAACCGATAGACCTGCTCATTGGGAAACATACATATTTTGAAAAACGCAAGCAAAGTCCAACGCTTGAAAACATAATTGCTAATCAGGGAATAAAGATTTATGGATAAGGAAGAATTGTACGATTGGCTGTATTTAGCCAATGAGGATATAGATAGCGCAAAATTGTTGCAAGCGATGCGTCCGCAACACAAAGAAGTTATTTGCTTTCACTGCCAGCAGTCGGCAGAGAAATATCTGAAAGCATATTTATTTTCGTGTGGCACAATACCACCCCAAACGCACGACCTTATTACATTGTGTCGGATGTGCATAGAATTTGACACCACATTTCAAACACTGAAAACAGCGACCACTTTTCTTACTCCTTTTGGCGTACAACCGCGTTATCCTCACGAGTTAAACATAACAGATGGCATATTACCAAAGCATTGCTATACGCCCAGCAAGTAAGTGATTTTCCTGCCATCGTTGCACTGAAAAACAAACATATCTAAATCCCTTTCGGGTAGGTGCTTGTGGAATGGGAAAAGTTGTTTACCTTTGTGCACGAAATCTTAGTGATAACAAAACAGAAATAGGTATGACAACAATGATGCCAATAAACGTTGCCGACACGTTGCTGCATCCGCAGTTTATTAAGGACACAGCAGGCGAGAATTTAGTAGTGTTCTCTCAACAAGAGTTTGAAATGATTGTGGACAAAATAGAAGACTTGTACGATAACCAATTGTACGACCAAGCGTTACAAGAAGATACAGGCGAGCGCATTTTATTGTCGGACTATCTGAAAAGTAGAGCACAGCGCAATGGCTAAATATACGCTGTGCTTATCAAAAAAGGTTCAAGTCGCTTTAGATGCGTTATCTGACCACATTGTAGCACCCATTCTCGCTGCTATCGAAAGATTGGGAAATAATCCTCACCCCGCAGGATGTAAGAAACTATCAGGTCGCAGTGGTTATCGCATTCGTGTAGGTAACTATCGAGTCATTTACACAATCGAAGATAATCAACTCACCGTAACCGTAATCGCTATAGGACATCGCAAAGATGTTTATCGAATACGGTAAAACATCCCCGCTAAGCACGCCGTGTCACGTAACTATGTCCTATACGTATAAAGATTGTATAGACACAAAATCTTGCGTCTATACAATATTTATATTACTTTTGCGTTCCTAATTTGCCCTACTTTTCAACAGTTTATACCGTGGAAAATTTTAGGCATGTTATGAGGTGTCACAAAAATGAGTAAAAATATATGATTACAGTTTCAAATTTAGAGATACAGTTTGGGAAGAAAGCACTCTTTCAGGATGTGAATTTGAAGTTTACACCGGGGAATTGCTACGGTGTGATTGGTGCTAACGGTGCCGGAAAATCAACTTTCCTGAGGCTCATCAGCGGTGACTTGGACCCTACACGGGGAACCATCCAATTTGGACCGGGAGAGCGACTGTCAGTGTTGAAGCAAGACCACTTTGCATTCGATGAGTTTACTGTCTTAGATACTGTTTTACAGGGACATATAGACCTGTGGGAAGTGAGAAATGAAAAAGATGCGCTCTATGCAAAGCCTGATTTTTCGGATGCCGATGGCGTGCGTGCGGCAGAATTGGAGGAACGCTTTGCCGAGATGAATGGCTGGGATGCCGAGAGTAATGCCGCATCTTTGCTCAGTGGATTGGGCATTAAGGAAGATTGGCACTACTCTTTGATGAAGGATATGAGTGGGAAACAGAAAGTGAGAGTGCTCTTAGCACAAGCTTTGTTCGGGAAACCGGACAATCTGCTCTTGGATGAGCCTACGAACGACCTTGACTTGGATACCGTGATGTGGTTGGAAAATTATTTGTCCAACTACGATAATACGGTCTTAGTTGTATCCCACGACCGCCACTTTTTGGACTCTGTTTGTACCCATTCTGTTGATATTGACTTCGGAAAAATACAGTTGTTTGCCGGCAATTACAGTTTCTGGTACGAATCCAGTCAGTTGGCCTTACGACAAGTGCAGGCGAAGAACAAGAAAGCAGAGGAAAAGAAAAAGGAATTGCAGGAATTTATTGCTCGCTTCAGTGCGAATGTGGCGAAATCCAAACAGACGACCAGTCGCAAGAAAATGATTGAAAAACTTAATATTGAGGAGATTATGCCTTCAACTCGCAAATATCCAGGCATTATCTTTACGCCCGAAAGGGAGGTCGGCAACAAGATATTGGAAGTCCGAGGATTGGCGAAAAGCGTTGAAGGACAGCTACTTTTCAAAGAGCTTGAATTTTCAATCGAAAAAGACGATAAGGTGGCTTTTCTCTCACGAGACCCGCGTGCTATGACCCAGTTACTGGAAATCATCACCAACAATGAAAAACCGGACAGTGGGACTGTCACGTGGGGACAGACCATCACAACGGCTTACCTGCCAGTGGATAATACGACTTTCTTTCAGACGGACATGACCTTAATCGAGTGGTTGGGGCAATATTCGGCAGACAGTAGCGAAACATTTTTGCGTGGCTTTCTGGGCAAAATGCTGTTTTCGGGTGAGGACATTTACAAGCGTGTCAAAGTGCTGTCAGGGGGTGAAAAGCAACGCTGTATGATTGCTCGCATGATGCTCAACAATGCGAACGTACTCATCTTGGATACGCCGGTGAACCACCTTGATTTGGAATCCATTCAGGCATTTAACAACACGCTGATAACCTTCAAGGGTGTCATTCTGATGAATTCCCACGATCATGAATTTATTCAAACCGTTTGTAACCGCATCATCGAACTCACACCCAACGGAATGATAGATAAACGAATTGAATTTGATGATTATATCACGAGCGAGGCAATACGCGGGCAGTTGGATAAATTATACTCATAAAGAATGTAGGGGCGGGGTTTGCCCGCCCAATGTAGAAATGTAGGGGCGGGGTCTGCCCGCCCAATGTTGAAATTGAAAAATTGAAAAATGTAGAAATTGAAAAAATTAATTCCTAAATTCCTAAATTAATAAAGATATTAGAAAATGAAAACAATAGCAATTTTATGTGGTGGGGGACCTGCTCCCGGTATTAATGCGGTAGTTGCCACGGTGGCGAAAATGTTTTTGAAGGACTCTTTTAGAGTCTTGGCGATACATGAAGGTTATAAAGGTTTGTTGTCTGAGCATCCTGAAATAGAAGAACTTACTTTTGAAAAAGCGGATAGGATGCTTGTTCGCGGTGGGTCAGAAATACGAATGAGTCGCTATAAGCCTAAAGATGAGGAATTTTCAACATCTATTTTTGAAAAACAGGAAATAGAACTCTTAGTGACAGTTGGAGGAGACGACACGGCTTCAACAGCCAATCGCTTATCGAAGTACCTGCTTTCTAAGCATTTGAATGTCAAAACGATCCATGTTCCCAAAACGATAGACAATGACCTTCCTTTACCGGAAGGGGTGCCTACGTTCGGCTTTATGTCGGCACGCGAAATGGGGGTAAACATCGCCAAAGTCATTAAAGAAGAGGCCGCTACAACGCAAAATTGGTATGTATTAGTTGCCATGGGCAGGGAAGCGGGGCATTTGGCTTTTGAAATAGGCAAAAGCATACAAGCATCCATGATTATTATTCCGGAAATGTTTCAGCACGGGAATATTACGGTAGAAAAAATCGTGCGCTTGGTGGTTTCATCCATTGTCAAGCGACGCATTCTCGGTATGAAGTCAGGGGTTGCCGTTATTAGCGAAGGGATACTGCATTTATTGAAAGAAGAAGATGTGGCAAGCTACGGCATCCATTTTGAGTACGATGCTCACGGTCATCCTGAATTGTCCGCAATTGACAAGTCACAGTTCATTAACAAGCTTGTCATGAAGAGGTTAAAAGAGTTAGGTATTGCTTGTATCACACGCCCGATTGATGTCGGCTATTCGTTGCGTTGTGTGGACCCTGTGGCAGCAGACCTTTCATATTGTACTACTCTGGGGATGGGCGTAAAGAAATTGTCTGATGCCGGTCATTCGGGCTGCATGGTGTCAGTGGATATTCATCAAAATATCATTGCAATACCTTTAAAAAAGGTTGAAGATGAGGGGGATGGCAAAATTCTTCCCCGCTATGTGAACATGGAGCGTGAGGAGGTACGCAGCGTCTTTTCCGATATGCTATTTTACTTGACAGCGAAGGAGCGACAAGAAGCAAAGCAGTACATAGACAATCCTGAAGAGTATGAATGGGAAACGATACTTTAAATAAAGATGAACAACAACACAATGATACGCCGTCGAAAGAGTCATCCTCACCGTCACGCCCACTGCCAGACAAAGCAAGGTCAATGGTAAAAATATGCCCAAAAGTATGCCCAAAGTACGCAAAATAAAATTTTAAGGGGGTATATCCATAATTTATCATATTTTTTTGAATATACATATATATTTATGGGGTATGATTCAATAATTTTATAAAATATTGAAAAATACATCAAAAAATTAGGGGTATGTCAAAAAAATATATACTTTTGCAGTGCTATTTAAAATTTAGTATCCTAAAACAAGTGAAGGTATGAAAAAAAGATGTATTGTATTTGGTTTGTTGGCATTTGGGTCTGCATTTTCTGTTACGGCGCAAGAGAATCATGGCGTGGATTTTTCTGTAGGTGCGGACGTAGTAAGTTCTTACGTGTTTCGTGGCACGTATCAGGAAAAATTTTCCGGTATAAATGTCCAGCCGACAGCGAGTCTGTCAGCCTACGGCTTTTCTTTGGGAGCATGGGGAAGTACTAATTTATTCAGTCCTGCGAAAGAACTGGATTTAATTGTTGGTTATGAGATCGCCGGTATTTCGTTGGCGATTACCGATTATTGGATAGTGGATGCTGGTACTACCTATTTCAACTACGATAAAAATAATACGGCTCATACCTTCGAAGCGACTGTTGCTTACACCTTGCCAGAAGCATTTCCGTTATCCATTTCGTGGAATACCTATTTTGCAGGGGCAGACGATATTTACTCTGATGGCGACAATGACTTTTCCACTTATGTAGGCTTGACGTATCCATTTTCTATTAAAAGTGTGAATTTGGCAGCTGAATTAGCTTTTACGCCTTGGAAAGGTGCTTATTCCGACAAATTGAATGTCGTGAACATCAATCTGAAAGCGGCGAAAGAGATTCGTATTACGAACGACTTCTCACTTCCAGTATTTGCGCAATATATCATCAATCCCTATTTGGAGGATGCTAATTTTGTTTTTGGTTTAAGCCTGGGGCTTTAGTCTGGGGTTTTAGCCCAAGGCTTTACTAAAACCTAACTTGAATAATACGCTGATGAAAAAAATGAAGTTGAAAATAAATAGAATTACAATATGAAGAGATTTATTATTTTAGCAGGATTGTTACTTTTTAGTTTTGTGCTGATGGCACAAGAAGTTGTGGGGGACCTACCGGTACTTGATTCCGGTAATACAGCGTGGATGTTGGCCGCTACGATGTTGGTCATGCTGATGACTATTCCCGGATTGGCGTTTTTTTATGGTGGCTTAGTAAAGCGTAAAAACGTGCTGAGCATCATGATGCAATGCGTTGTTTTGACGGCTGTAATTACGATTGAATGGATCGTTTATGGCTATACTGCCGTCTTCGGTACTAGTTTACAGGACACTTGGTTGGGCGGTTTTATTGGTGGTTTTGACAAGTTCTTTTTGAAAGACATTCCTACCGACCGGCTTACGAGTGGTAATATCCCGGAGGTTTTGTTTGCTTTGTTTCAATGCAAATTTGCAGTTATTACGCCTGCTTTGATTGTAGGTGCTTTTGCCGAGCGTATTAAATTTTCGGGATTTCTATTGTTTTCTGTTTTATGGTCAATGATTGTATATAATCCTATGGCTCATTGGGTATGGGGCGGTGGCTGGATGTATGAGCTTGGTGCTATTGATTTTGCCGGTGGTACGGTGGTACATATCAATGCCGGTGTTTCGGCTTTGGTGATGGCACTCATGCTGGGACGGCGCAAAGGCTACGGTTCGAGTCTGATGATTCCTCATAATGTTCCGTACGTGGTTTTGGGTACCGCTTTGTTGTGGTTGGGATGGTTTGGTTTCAATGCCGGAAGTGGCTTGGCTGCCGATGGAATTGCTGCTAATGCCTTCTTGGTAACGCATTTAGCTACTTCTGTTGCCGCTACTACGTGGTTGGTTTTGGAATGGATGATAAATAAGAAGCCTACGGTGGTGGGTATCTGCACGGGAGCTGTTGCCGGCTTGGTAGCGATTACGCCTGCTGCGGGTACGGTTGATGCGATGGGATCCTTGGTTATAGGTTTATTTTCAGCCTGCATCTGTTTCTTCTTTGTAGCTTATGTGAAACCGAAATTGAAGTATGACGATTCGTTGGATGCTTTTGGTGTTCACGGTGTTGGCGGTTTTGTCGGAGCCATATTGACCGGTGTCTTTGCCACCCAACTGATTACCGGTGCAGATGGACAACAAGGAGCACTTTATGGCGATTGGCATCAATTGGGAGTACAAGTCATTGTCAACGTGGCAGCCATTGTATTTTCCGCCGTCATGACGTTTATCTTGTTTAAAATGGTGGATAAAGTGGTCGGACTGCGCGTGTCGGAAACAGAAGAATCCATCGGTTTGGATATTTCGCAACACGGAGAGATGGCGTATCACGAGGAAGAATAAAATGTTCTTAGAAGTGGAAATTATAGCACCTTCCCGAAAATACTTGTGTACATTTTTTCCACCGACGTATAGAGTGCATCCACATTGCTTATGCCTGAAAATGTCAGCGATAATTTGTCGTTTTTTTCATTCAACGTGCAAGGCATCACCTGCAATTGCACAAATTCTAAAATCTTATAGAACGTTGGGGAAGCATAAAAAGGGGAAGTTTTGTCGCTAATGAAGTAAACAATAGCTTTTCCTTTTCGTGCGATTAAGCGTTCAATGCCCATCTCGACACATTTTTTCCGAATGCGGACAATTTCCATTAGCCATTTTACTTGCGGTGGAACAGGTCCGAAACGGTCGGACAAGCGTTGTTCAAATTCGAGCAACCCTTGGTCATCAGAGAGATTATCCAATTCGCGGTACAGTTTTATGCGTTCACTGGTGCTTTCGATATAGGTTTCCGGAAGCATGACCTCAAAGTCTGTCTCAATAACACATTCTTGTACAAGGATTTGAGGTTCATTCCCTTGGAGTTCGCCCGCTTTTGGCAACTCGGTAAATTCCTCTGTGCGGAGTTCAAAAAGGGCTTCATTGAGGATGCGCTGATACGTTTCATAACCGATTTCCTCAATAAAACCGGACTGTTCGGCACCCAATATATTACCGGCACCGCGAATATCTAAGTCTTGCATGGCGATGCTAAATCCACTCCCTAAGCCACTGAAATCTTCGATTGCCTTCAACCGTCGCCGTGCATCGGAATTGATAGAATCAAGCGAGGGAGTCAGCAGGTAGCAAAACGCCTTCTTACTGGAACGTCCAACACGCCCCCGCAACTGGTGCAAGTCACTCAGTCCGTAGTTATGCGCCTGATTGATAATGATGGTGTTGGCGTTCGGGATGTCCAATCCCGACTCGATGATAGTAGTGGCAATCAGCACATCGTAGTCGCCCCTGATAAAGTCGTGCATCGTCCTTTCCATCTGTGTCCCATCCATTTGTCCGTGCACGATGCAGGTTTTTATTTGTGGCATCAGGCGATGAAGCAAACTTTGAATAGCAGGAAGGTTATCCACACGGTCGTGAATGAAAAAAATCTGACCTTGTCGAGCGACCTCATACGTGATTGCTTCCGTAATGATTTTTTCGTTGAAACGGTGCAATTCCGTAACGATTGGATACCTATTGGGGGGCGGGGTGCGGATGACAGACATGTCTCTGGCACCCATCAGCGAAAACTGAAGTGTTCGGGGAATAGGTGTCGCCGTCATAGTTAGCGTATCCACATTCAATTTGATTCTTTTCAGCTTCTCTTTCATGCCGACACCGAATTTTTGTTCCTCGTCAATAATCAGTAAGCCAAGGTCTTTGAAGGTTATTTCGTGGGTAGCCAACTTGTGTGTACCTATAATAATATCTATCGTACCGTTTTTAAGTCCTTCGATAATGTGCTTTGTATCAGAGGCATTTCTCATGCGACTGATATATTCCACTTTGCAAGGCATTCCTTTTAGTCGCTCGCTGAAAGTGGTGTAATGTTGAAAGGCAAGGATGGTCGTTGGCACAAGCACAGCCACTTGTTTGCTGTCAGCCACTGCCTTAAAGGCTGCCCGTATGGCGACTTCTGTTTTGCCGAAGCCAACATCCCCGCATATCAGCCTATCCATGACGTGAGGACTTTCCATGTCGTGCTTGACCATGTCGATTGCTTTTATCTGGTCGGGCGTTTCCTCATACACAAACGAGGCCTCCATTTCTTCCTGCAAATAGCTGTCAGCACTGAAAGAGAATGCTGTTTCTTCTCTTCGCTTGGCATATAATACGATTAACTCGCGGGCGATGTCCTTTACCTTTGATTTTGCTCTTTGTTTCAGTCGATTCCACGCATCGCCACCGAGACGGTTGACAGCAGGCGGTTCGCCGTCTTTGCCGCGATATTTGGAAATTTTGTGCAGAGAATAAAGCCCGACGAATAGTTCGGCGTTGTTTTTATAGGTTAAACGGATGACTTCCTGCGCAGTCCCGTTATTATCAATCTTGCATAATCCTGCGAATTGCCCTATACCGTGGTCAATATGTACGACGTAGTCACCTTGATGCAGTGAGTGTAATTCATTAATAGTGAGCGACTCACGATTTTTTCGCATCCGATTTGTCTGCAATTGATATTTGTGATAACGCTCAAAAATTTGGTGCTCCGTGTAGAGGCAAATTTTGATTGCATTATCTGTAAATCCTTCGTGCACAAGACCTTCTACATATTGAAACTGAATTTTATACCCTTTATCGGAGAGAATATCCCGCAGTCGCTGTATCTGCATTTCATTGGTGGAACAGATATAGATTTCATAGCCCTCATTTATTTTTTCCTGCAAGTCGGTGGCAAAAATCTCAAAGTCCTTGTGTACAAGAGGTTGAGGGCTACACTGCATATCGATAATTTTTCCTTTAAAATAAAAATCACCACCCCATTCGATGACGGTGCATTTGTTGATATAGTCGAAGAGCACCGCCTCATCACTGAGGATATGGTTGCTATTTGGGGAGGCTGTTTTGCGCAGTGAGGCTATTCTGTCAAAGACGAAATTGCCATTTTGTATCCAGAAAATAGGACGGATGTCAAAGTAATCAAATAAGTCTGTATATTTGTATAAATCAGGTGAATGACTCAAATCCGGGACGATAGACACCTGCTCGACACTTTTCTCAGAAAGCTGGGTTTCAATGTCGAAAAAGCGGATACTTTCCACTTCATTACCGAAAAAGTCAATGCGGACGGGGAGTTCTTCGGCATAAGAATAAATATCTACAATGCCACCGCGAATGGAGTACTGTCCGGGTTCAAAGACGAAATCACTCCTTGTAAAACCGTACTCGTTCAGTAAATTTTCGAGGAAGGAGAGTGATAGTTTTTCTTTTTTGTGGACAGTCATTGACATCTTTGTCAAGACGTTTTTGTCGATAACGCGCTCTGCCAAAGCTTCGGGGTAGGTGACAATGAGTTTCGTCTGTTTATTAACAATGCGTTCGAGGATTTCTGTGCGTATGAGGACGGCATCGTTGTCTTTTTCTTCTTCGTCAATGGCCCTTTTAAAGGAAGACGACAAAAACGCAATGCTTGCACCTTTATTATCCTTGTCCGTGAGAGCTAATAGGTCGTTGTAAAAGTAGGCGGCTTCCTCTTTGTCATTTAGTATAACAATCTGTGGCACAACACTCTGTGACCCAGCTGTCTCGCCGGACCTGTCGGTCAACGTGGCCAGAGTAGCGACAAAGACAGATGTGATGGAACCGGCATAATTGTTTAATTGAATTTTTCCTGTTCCACGCACTTCTCGCAGCAACTCCTCTATTGTAGCCGTTCTACGGTATTTTTCAATTATTTCCTGTACTTTCAATTGAATTTATTATGCTGTCCGCAGGCAAAAAAACCACGACCAATAAAACGTGCAAAATTAGAATTTTTTTTACACTTGCACCCTTAAATTAGAAATTTTATGCTAATTTTGCACCGTAATTTCAAAAAATAAAAAAATATGACAGAGATGCTTGTTCGCGAAATCAATAAGATAACTTCTCCCAAACTATTGGATCAGTTATATAATTATGTGCTGTTTATGCAGTCTAATTCTCAACATCTGATGCGTTCGATGTCGGAACAAAAAAATCGCGTGCGCTGGTCTGACATTAACTCGGTTCCTTCCGCCGATGGGGCTTCGACTTCTGATATGATTGCTGATATTCGCAGAGAAACTATATGAAGTATTACATAGATACATCCGCATTTGCCACACATAGCACTCGTGATGTCCGAAGTCTAGATGCAATCCATTTAGCTGTTGCCGAATCTCAATTAGCAGATGCATTCATCACCTACGATGTTGCGCAAGCATTGGCTGCATTATCACTTGGAATGGCATTAAAAACAAAGTGATAATCTTTTTTTTGTTAATTATTTTTTCCGGTGCTATTTTCGCAAACGCTGTCTGAACCATGATTTTAATAAGATGGCCTTGCGGCTTTTTCCTTGCTATCTCAGCATACCCGAACAAAAAGTTCGGCTCTGCCTTCGATACGCTGCGTCAATTAGCAAGATGAAAGAGAATAGGAATATAGGATGAATGCCCTACGGGCAAAGTCCGTTGGGTGGGATGTCGTCTTCTATTGACATGAATGCCCTACGGGCAAAGTCCGTTAGGACTTGCATATCAATAGAAATGGATGCTATCCTCTCAACAATTTCCCGTAGGGAATACATCTTGGCCATCCTTTAATCTTATTAAATCGTGGTTCAAGACAATACGAAAGGTAAAGATAGATGAACAATTCGATATTTTTTTACCTGTCTCTGCAAAAAAGCGGGCAATTATATTTGGCAAAAAGTTGTACAATGGTGCAATTATTTATATTTTTGCACTGTGAAACGAATAATAACAACATACGGCAATTATTTTGAGCGGTTTATAGAGACTTTGTCTCCCAAAGAGCTTATCAAAAGAAAACACAACAAACACCCGCAGGTGAAATAGAAAAAGCAATTAAATTAAAGGAGTCATATTATGCAGACAAACGACCACAAAATTAGAAATTACAGTGATGTGTTGGCAGTACAATACGGTGCACACGGAACACCTGAAAGAGCAAAATTTGATGAGGATGCTTACGCTTTTTATGCCGGTCAAGTTTTGTTAGATGCAAGGAAAAACGCACGATTAACACAAAACGAACTTGCCCAACGAATAGGTGCGGACAAATCGTATGTATCGCGCATTGAAAAAGGGGTAATAATCCCGAGTGTTGCCACTTTTTATAGGTTGGTAAATGCCTTGGGACTTTCCGTAACGTTGCAGCCCGCATAAGAGGTCCGCAGAGGGTGTCACGGCTTGTTCGTATTGGCGAAATGTTTTTTTATTTTTGTTTGTTTTTTTCAAAGTTTACATTTATCTTTGCACCTGAAAACTAACTTTAAAAACTTTACATTTTGGAACTTTCAAATTACACTCATATTGCTGATGTGCTGAACTTCATGCTTGCACCACATTTCCGAATCGCCGGAAACGCAGTGTTTGTACACACACACAGCGCAGGCGTATCGCGCGCGTAATTTAACCCTTTTTTCTGAATTACCACGTACTCCGCAACTATTTTTTTGCGGAAAATTTATAGCGGACAAAATGCAGAGATATATTTCTTGCATATTGTCCGCATTTTCTCATCGACCTATCCACCGCCTTTGCAGGGCGCAGGTATTACCCTATAACAACAAAAAACAAATGATTTATAGAAGAACAAGTTTTAATGTCTAATTTTTAACAATTTAATTCAATATCATTATGGAAAACTCAGTGAAAACGCTGGAAACAGCACAGAAACAAATTGAAAAACAGGTTGATAAGGTGTATCAAAAACAGCTTGCCATTAAACCAATTTATGACGGTATTGTGAACGAAGAGCGATACCTCAAGAGCAAATACAGAATTGCTTGGTTTTTGAAAGAAGCGTATAACGTAGAAGACGGAGACTGGTCAATGAAAGATGCATTTGACCGCGACAATATATACGACACTATGATGACAAAAGAAGGAAAGCCAACCTTTCAACCGATGGCGTATGTTACCTACTCGCTGTTGAATGACTTTAGAAAATATAACAAAATAGCGGGGCTCCGCGAAGACAAAGAAATAGCTCAATGCCTTCGTCAGATAGCACTCATCAATGTTAGCAAAATGCCGGGAGCGAGCAGGTCAGCGAATTTATCACCAAAGTATGAAATTTGGAAACCTGTTCTACTACAACAGATACAGGAATATAATCCTCAAATTCTTATTTTTGGCTATACATTTTCTTTGTATCAAGCAGATTTGGGGATTAATGACAACGAAATAAAACACTACGGCGAATCGGTGGATTATGTTGTCAAGGAGGGAAAAATTTATGTAAATGCCTATCATCCTGCACAAAGAAAGATTAATCGCGAACAATACGTGCAGGAAATAATAGACGTAATACGTAAGAATATCAAAAGCATACAGTAATCATTAATCTTTTAACCAAAGTAGAGGCGATAACTTATTCGCTTCTACTTTATTTATCACTTTAAAACAAATATTATGAAAAAATTATGTATTCTAACAGTAGCCCTACTGATGGGCGTAGCGGCGGCTAACGCACAAGTAGTAGACAACGGCAATTGCGGCACAACTGCTCAATGGACGCTCACAGGCGAATCGTCAAACTACACCCTCACCATTAGCGGCTCGGGTGCAATGGAAAATTACGTTATGGCTGGTAATGTGCCTTGGTCTTCGTACCGCACAGAGATAACTTCTGTGGGTATATCAGCAAGCGTCACCACTATCGGCAAGTACGCTTTTTACAATTGCACTAAGCTAACGAGCATAACCATACCCGACTTAGTTACCACTATCGGCGACGACGCTTTTTTAAGTTGCTCCGGGCTAATAAACGTTACCATTGGCACTAACGTTACCACTATCGGCAACGAGGCTTTTTCTTATTGCAGTGGGTTAACGAGCGTAACCATACCCAACTCCGTTCAATCTATCGGCAACTCCGCTTTTGAAAGTTGCACTGACTTGACAGGCACGCTAACCATACCTAACGAGGTTACCACTATCGGCGAAAATGCTTTTCTTGGTTGCAGTAAGCTAACGAGCATAACCATTGGCAACAAGGTTACATCTATCGGCAGCCAGGCTTTTTACAATTGCACAGGGCTAACGAGCGTAAGCATTCCCGGCCTCGTTACCTCCATCGACAACTACACTTTTTACAATTGTAGTGGGCTAACGAGCGTAACCATTCCCAACACCGTCACTACTATCGGCGCGTCCGCTTTTAGCGGTTGCACGGGCATAAAGAAACTAACCTTAGAAGACGGTGAAAATGAACTTTCATTCGGTACGAACTCTTTGACAAGTGTTGCGCTCGATACCTTAGATTTGGGGCGTACTGTTAGCGGCATAACCAATAGTAATAGATTCGGTACGGCATTAAAGCAGCTAACCATTGGCGACAACGTTACAAGTATCCCGGAGTATGCTTTTTATAATTGTACGAACTTAACCTCGTTAACTATACCCAACTCCGTTATATCTATCGGCAACTCCGCTTTTCAAAATTGCAGTACACTAGCGAGCATAAGCATTGGCAATAACGTTACATCTATCGGCTACAGCATTTTTGACGGTTGCAGTGGCATAAAGAAATTTACGATTGCAGGCGGCGGCACGAATGTGTTGGCATTTGGGTCGTCCGCTTTGGATTACGTTGCACCCGATACTCTACACTTAGGGCGTGATGTTAGCGGCATAGACAATAGTAATAGGTTCGGTACGGCATTAAAGCAGGTAACCATTGGCAACAATGTTACAAGTATCCCGCAGTATGCTTTTCAAGGTTGTACGAACCTAACCTCGGTAACTATACCAAACTCCGTTACCAATATCGGCAACAACGCTTTTGACGGTTGCAGTAGCTTGGCAGGTGCACTTACACTGCCTGATGATTTGACATCTATCGGCGACCAAGCGTTTCGCAATTGCACAAACTTGACAGATGTGCTCACACTGCCTGCCGGCTTGACTTCAATAGGCGACCAAGCGTTTGACGGTTGTGACTTTTCGTCTATTATCAACCACAACCCTATACCGGTGAGCATTAATGCTAATGTTTTTAGCGCAACTACTAAAAGTAAGTCGCTCACTGTGTCGTCTATAGGTTCCTGTCGTGCGTACGAGCAAACCCCCGTGTGGCAAGACTTCTCTTCTTCTCTTGTTTGCAAAAACAGAGTGTATTTTGTGAATGATGAGGTAAAAATTGATTCTACAGACGTAGATCACGGCAGTACAGTTGCCCTGTCCGAAGCCCCTCCCCTTACCACCCCCGCAGGGAAAAGCTTTGACGGTTGGTGGTACTACGGTGCATATGAATACGATTTTGGCACAGCCGTAATTACCAACCTAACGCTTATAGCACGTTGGGTACCAACAAGAAGTGCCGACACACCAACCATCATCGTGCAGCCGTCTCCTGGCAGTGGGTCTTCTTTATTTGTACTCACGGGACCCGTGAGCGATGGCGGTACCTTGTCTTATCAATGGTACGAAAATACTACCAATAGCAACAGTGACGGCACACCAGTGAGCGGCGCAACGAGCAGAGATTTTACGCCATCTACCGCTGTCGTAGGCAAAAAGTATTATTACGTTGTAGTAACCAACACGAATAATAATGTGAGTGGAAAGACGTCAACCAGAACAAGCGATGTGGCTACGGTAACAGTGAATGCCGAAACACCCACTATCACCGCTCAGCCGGAAGGTAGCACAGTTAACATCGATGGTAATGTAAATTTGTCAGTAGCCGCAACTGTAACGGACGGCTCGTTATCTTACCAATGGTACAGCAACAGCATCAATCACACCTATGGCAGCTCAGAAGTAAGCGGCGCAACGAGCGCAGATTATGCGCCATCTACCGCTACCGCATATACGCTCTATTATTACGTGGTGGTAACCAACACAAAAAACGACGTAACGGCAACGGCAACGAGCAATATCGCAACGGTAACAGTGCTTGTAAATGCCGCAAAACCCTCTATCACCGCTCACCCGCGAGACACGGCAGTGGACGTAAATGCCTATGTCTATTTGTCAGTAGCCGCAACTGTAAGTGATGACGGTGCCTTATCTTACCAATGGTTCAGCAATACCACCCCAAGCAACAGAGGCGGCACAGCAGTAAGTACAAACTATATGTATAACCTGCCTACCACAACCGCAGGTACGTACTATTATTACGTGGTGGTAACCAACTACAACAGTGTCAATGGTATACAGACGGCAACCGATACCAGCAATGTGGCAACGGTAATAGTGAACGCACTTGTAAATGCTGCAAAACCCACTATTACCGCGCAGCCTCAAAACGACACAGTGGAGATAGGTGAAACTGCCTACTTAAGCGTAACTGCAACTGTAAGCGATGATGGCACATTATCTTATGCCTTGCACAGCAATACCATCCCAAGCAACACAGGCGGCACACGGTTAGCCATAATGAGCGCACCATTCACACCATTCACACCACCTACCGCTACCGTTGGTACGTACTATTATTACGTTGTGGTAATCAACTCAAGCAGCAACGGTACAACGGCAACCGACACAAGCGATGTGGCAACGGTAATAGTAAATCCCAGAAGCCCCAATATCATCTCTCAGCCGCAAAGCTTCACAGTAAACGTCGGTGACGATGATGCATTTTTGTCAGTACGCATAAACAACACCGGCAACACCTTCTCTTACCAATGGTATAGCAATACCACCAACAGCAAAACAGGCGGCACAGCAATAAGCGGCGCAACGAGCACAGATTATGCGCCATCTACCGCAACCGAAGGCACGTTCTATTATTACGTTGTGGTAACCAACACAAGCAGCAACGGCATGACGACGACCAAAACAAGCAATGTGGCTACGGTGACGGTAGGAAATGGCACTAATCCCGACCCAGAGCCAGAGCCAGAGCCCGACCCAGACCCAAACCCAGACCCAGACCCAAACCCGGACCCTGAACCCGACCCCGAACCCGACCCCGAACCAAACCCCGAACCTGACCCGGACATTGATGACAAGCATCATCTGTCAAACGTAGTCATCAATGGAGTACCCATATCCTCATCGGGCACTACACAGTATAAGGCTACCCTGCCCTGCGGTGAAGAGTCTGTACAAATAGAGGCGACACCGTCCTCTGGCATAGACATTAGCTTTGAGGGTGCCGATGTGGATGGTCGCTTAGAAATCAACGAAGCGGGTGGCACAGCAAGCGCCATCATCCACACCGTCGCTGGCGATGGAACGACCCAAGCCTACACTGTTACCGTCACCCGTCCTCCCTTCGACCCTTCCGTCATCGTCCAATATTGGGATGACATCTTGGCTGTCGACCAGAGCGGCGAACATAAGTACGAGCAGTTTAAGTGGAAAGATGCCAATGGCAACGTTATTAGCACAGATAAATATCTGTCGCTGACCAAATACAGTCTGTCCAAAGACAGTGTGTATAGCGTTGAACTGACAACGGAAGACAATAAAACGGTATGCAGTGACAAACGGATAGAGCCATTGTCTGTAACCTCTTCCCTGACAGCCTATCCCAATCCGGTAAGTACCACGGTGACCGTGCGTAACCCTGATTATGCCAACATTCGTATCATCGAATTGTTCGACCTTAACGGTCAATTAGTGGGACAGTACCCAAGCAACGAGGCAACGGGCAATATTGACGTGTCGGGATTATCGTCAGGCGTGTACGTATTGCGGGCAGGACGGCAAACGCAGAAAATAATAATAGAATAATGAATGGTAGGGGCGACCCTTGCGGTCGCCCCCACATAAACAAACATATCATGAAACATATCATGAAACGTATCATCGTTCGTAGAGACGGGGCATGCCCCGTCTCTACCCCACGTCATTGCGGGCTTGACCCGCAATCTCCTACATTGGGCGACCGCAAGGGTCGCCCCTACATTGGGCGGGCATACCCCGCCCCAACAATCATCGTTTGCCTATTGTTGGCAACAACCCACGTGCAGGCGCAAACGCACGAATTTTCCGCCTACGCCCTTGGTGGTCTATCATCACTACAATATTCCGCCCCTACGTCCATGAAGGTGGCGGGTGGGTTTGGTGCTGGTGGTGGCGTGGGTTACACCTATTTTATGACCCCTCAATGGGGAATATCCACAGGCTTGGAATTTTCCCTCGCTTCGGCGACCCTTACCGCTGACAAGTATCACGATGAATATACGCTATTCTTTCCAAGGGCAGTAGGAGAAGATGAGACGCTGAAGTTCATCAGTGATTTCGTTGGGTATGAGGAAAAGCAGAGTGCCACGTACTTGCACATTCCGCTCAAGGCGCGATACCAAACTACCGGTACGCATAGATTTCAAGCAGGTGCAGGCCTGAAGCTGGGCTTTGCTCTTTCGGGCAGTTACGATGGTACGATAAAAAGCCTCACCACCTCCGGTGATTTCCCGAAAACAGAGATAATCGTTGGAGGTGAACCCAAACACGCACTGGCGACCTACCCCAATGTTCCTTATTCAGGTGATTTGTCGTTAGGTCTCAACGTTGCCCTTTCAGTGGATGCGGGCATGCGCTGGGGATTGTCAGAAAAGCTGGGACTTTATACCGGTGTGTATCTTGACTACGGTGTGGTGAACATCCTACCCTCTCCAACCGCCCATTTGGTAGAGTACGACCTAGAACTTAATGAGGGTACACTAACGTATAATAGTGTATTCACGACCCAATTAGTCGACAAAGCGAATTTGTTTTCCGTAGGCGTGAAGGTGGGAGTGGCGTTTTGAGGGTAGGGGCGCAACGACCAACCGTCATTGCGGGCTTGACCCGCAACCTCCTACATTCCTACATTGCCCAAAGGGCTATTTCCTTGCTATCTCAGCATATCCGAACAAAAGGTTCGGCTTTGCGTTCGATACGCTGCGTCAATTCCTACATTGGGGCGACCGCGAAGGTCGCCCCAACGCGGGCGGGCTGGAACGTTTTTT
Source organism: Bacteroidia bacterium (assembly GCA_025999735.1). GTDB lineage: Bacteria > Bacteroidota > Bacteroidia > Bacteroidales > Marinifilaceae > JAISHE01. Next base: position 23,731 of record BNXR01000031.1, read on the forward strand.
TATTTTTGAGCTAATTGTCGCCTCAGTTCTTCGATGACTTTTGCGTTTTCTTCGAGAAATTTATCTTTTTCTTCGATGGCTTTTGCCGTTTCTTCGAGTTCTTTTTCTTTTTCTTCGAGTTTTTTTGCCGTTTTTTCGAATTTTTTTACCGCTTTTACAAGTTTTTCATCTGACTCTGCTGTCCGTTCATCTAAGGTTTGTTTTACGGCTATTTCATCGTCCAAGAT
>BNXR01000032.1 GCA_025999735.1 Bacteroidia bacterium
TATGCTACTGTGCCTGAATCGATTGACCCTAATCTAAAATATGGACAGTTGGGTTCATTGACGGATTTATACGGGCCGAAGCCATTAACTGAATCAAATCCGTTTGGATTCGGCAATATGGGATGGTATTATTCGCGCCAATTTACTGTAAATGGACATCATTATCTGGTCAATTTCACATCCGATTGGGGCACCTATTATATTTGTATCTATGAAAGAACCGGTAACGCGCATACCCTTGTTCATTGGAATTCATTCCCATATCTCGGTGGTAGCTACGTGAATGGTAATGTTTCGGGTACTTTAACAACCGAAGTAATTGGTAATGATGCCTATATCTACGTGCTCGCTTCTGGTCAAAATTTAAGATGCTATAAGTTAACGACTTTATAATTTAATAACCAACGGAGCGGCCAAATGGACGTTTGGGCGCTCCGTTAAAAATCAAAATCCAATGAAAAAATTTTATGTATTTTTATTTACGTGTTTATTAACAATCAGTTTCACGGCAATACCATCGTGCAGCGACGATGACAAGCCATCAACCCCAAGTGGTCCTGTTCCTGTTAAACAGTCGAATAGCCCCTTAGCTAATGCTACAGACGTAGCCCTTGATGCAAGCGTTACTGTCACCTTTGATAATGATATTACACTGACTAATAATGGTAGTATCACGATTAGCGATGCTTCCGGAGTCAGTGCTTCTGCCACAAACAATACATTGACAATTGCTCATGCAGCTTTCGAATACGGCAAGGAATATACGGTAAACATTCCGACAATCGCTATCACGAATTTAGCTGAAGCTATCACGTGGAAATTTACTACCGTTGCCGATAATACTCCTGTTCCCGATGACCCTGTATTTTCGACCACACTAACGCTCGGAAGCACTGCCTATACGATTGATAGTACCTATACCGAAAAAGTGGAGGATGGACTATGGTACACGTACGCCCAGATAAAGAACGATGCTTGTCCCCAAATTATTCATTCTGTCCGCTTGAACGCAAAAAGCACCAAGCACAGAGTAGAATCGTGGATTGCGAATGAGAAATTAGGCGGTACAGGTGAAAGCCCGATAGACATGGTAGAACGCAAACAAACAGACCAAAATAAAGATGTGGCAGTTGCTATCAATGGCGGTTTTTATGCTGTAAACACTCATGTGCCCGTTTCTTTTGCGATGTATAACGACCTCATTGTACACTCACAATTCAAGTCGCTTGGCACAAGCGAATTTATGGAAAATACACCTATTATCGGTTTCGACTTGCAAAATACTCCTTATATGGATTGGGTATATGTGGATGCTACCGTTGTTGATAAAAACGATACTAAGGCTCAGATTACTTCCATCAACGACAGACGCTGGGCAGACGACTTAGTCCTTTATAATTCTTATTTCTGGGCAGACAGTACAAGAACAAATGAATGGGGCACCGAAGCCCTCTTAGCCCCCATTAATGGCGAGTGGGAAAAATTTGCATCCCACAAAAATGTCAAATGCAAAGTGGAACAAGTTTCAACCTACTCGGTAGATAGAAGCATGCCTATTCCGAAGGGTAAATTGGTATTATCGGGTAATGGACCAGCATCCGACTATGTTGCCAATTTACAAGTAGGCGATCAGGTAACCGTTTCCACACAAATTAAGTTGGAATCCGACGAAGAACAGCGCATTCGCTATGCTGTTGCCGGTTGGAACTTCATATTGCAGAACGACGAAGTGCAAGCGGAAGCAGGATGGGATGATGCAGCCGCAATTTTGATACCTCGTAACCCACGTACTTCGGTTGGTTACTCTACTGACAAGGAGTATATTTATTACACCATTGTCGAAGGTCGTCGTCCCGGAATTGCGGCAGGCGTTTCGACCTCCGAACTCGGACAAATCATGAAATGGTTAGGTGCCGGTAATGCCATCAACCTCGATGGTGGTGGTTCGTCGGCTTTGGTAGTGAATGGTGAATTAAAAAACCACCCCCAAGATGATGGTAATGTTCGACGTGTGGTTGATGGCTTGGCTATCATAAGGAAATAAGCATGAAGTCAAGATTATGCGTCTTTTTATGCGTCTTTATACTAATGTCCTTCACTTCTAAAAAAGAGTTGCAATTTATGGTGGGTGTACAAGCGTACACCTTCCATAAATTCACTTTTGAGCAAACACTTGACAAGCTAAATGAGTTGGGTATCAATCAAATAGAAGTATATTTCGGTCAGGACTTAGGCGATAGTTTCGGTCATAAAACGCTTACTTATCAGATGGATGCCCAAACGCAAGAAAAAGTGCTTGCAGCGGCACGAGCCAAAGGCATAACCATAGCAGCTTGCGGAGTAGCTGTATGCGAGAACATCGCCGATTGGGAAACCTTGTTTGCTTTTGCCCAAAACATGGGAATAAAACTCATTACCTGTGAACCCCAAGCGGCACATTTGGATGCGGTAGAACGCCTTTGCGACAAATACGAAATTGATGTAGGCATTCACAACCATCCTCGTCCCTCTAACTATTGGCATCCGGATTCCGTTCTAAAAGCCTTATCAGGAAGAAGTGCCCGCATGGGCGTTTGTGCCGATGTCGGACATTGGAAGCGTGAGGGTATTGACCATATTGATGCCATTCGTAAAACAGCCGGTATCTTGAAATCACTCCACTTTAAAGATATTATTGCCCTCCCTGAGAACGGAGATGAGCAGCACGACTGTATATGGGGACAAGGTATTCTGAATGTCCCTCTCATGTTGAACTTGCTCAACGAGCACTCGTTTACCGGCCTGCTATCAATAGAATACGAATACAATTGGGAGCACTCTGTTCCCGATATTCAAGAATGTTTAACCGTTTTATACAAAGAAATTCCGTCAATTACAGATTTGGTGCTCATATATGGTGGCGGGAAACATCGAAATATGACCTGGGATAAAGCACATTTCGGTCCATACGTAACATATACGAATACCAATCGTGTTGAACAATGGTTGTTCGATGGTTTTTTGTTTCTTGAATTTACCGATGGTCTCCCCCAATCACAACACATTTTTGCCACAGGCTACTATGGACAGCCGGCCGGTAAGGTGGAATGGACAGCCTTAGTCGATTACTATTTTGCGCCCGATAATGCAGTTGTTGCCCTCGAACAAACCATTGCCGATGCCGAAAGACGAATCGGAAAACCGACCGAAAAGCGTAAAATAATTATCTGCATCCCCGAGCCGATTATTGCCGGTCCTAATTCATACTACAAAACCCTCCCTGCCGATTATTGGGGGGACATTGATGGAAAAAAGCTTGATTTTACTCAAAACCACGACCGCCTTACCGCTTGCCGTTGGTATATTGACTATGTCTGTACACGCTTTGAGGCCGGAAAATTCAAACACCTCGAACTTGCTGGTTTCTATTGGGTTGCCGAAGAATCTCTCCATACAAAAGATATTCTCGCCGGCGTTGCCGAATACCTGAACAATAAAAACTATAGTTTCAATTGGATACCCTATTGGAAAACAGAACCCGATTATTTAGACTGGAAATCACTAAAATTCAATTATGCCTATTTGCAACCAAATTATTTCTTCAGCGAAGCAACTCCGTATTCGCGCCTTACCGATGCCTGCACGGTAGCACTTGACTATGAGCTTGATCTTGAACTGGAGTTTGATTTGCGCGCCTTTGCCGAAAATAAAAATTGGGCTTACCGCCTACGCGACTATATGAATGTTTTCCGTTCATCACCTGTCTTTGCCACCAAGCGCATAGCCTATTATCAAGATACCGATGCTATCTATCAGTTTTACAAAGCCACTAATCCTCGCGACAAGGAACTATTCCATGAATTTTGTACCTTCGTAACGGACCATCAAAAAGCAGCTATTCATCTTTCCAAACCCTGAAATTTAGTCGTATGAAATATTCTTATATTTTTTCAATCATTCTCTCTTGCTGCATTTCTGTCGAACAGCAGAAAATAGATGTTCTTGTTGTGGGTGGCAGTGCAAGCGGAACGGCAGCAGGTATTCAGGCGGCACGGATGGGATGTCGTACCCTCATCATAGAAGAAACTACTTGGTTGGGGGGCATGTTGACCGCAGCCGGCGTGAGTGCAATAGATGGTAACGAACGCTTGCCGGCCGGCATCTTCGGTGAATTTCGCGATTCTTTGGCGAATTATTACGGTGGTTTAGGAGCCTTGAGAACCGGTTGGGTTAGCAGCGTTTTATTTGAGCCTTCCGTAGGAAATAGGATTTTCAAAAATATGACATACAAGGAGCCGAATCTAACCGTACGATTTGAAACCTCCCTCGTATCCATCGAAAGAAAGCAGGATATGTGGTATATGACGCTGAACTCCGGTGGCAAGCTAATACAAGTGAAAGCCCCTATTGTCATTGATGCAACGGAATTAGGTGATGTAGCCAAATTGTGTGGTGTGAACTATGATATTGGTATGGAAAGCAGCGAAGTGACCCACGAAGCAATTGCTCCTGCAAAAGCCAATAATATTGTGCAGGATTTAACGTACGTGGCAGTGCTCAAAGACTACGGGCACGATGTAACCATTCCCCGCCCGTCAGACTATGACTCTACGGTGTTTGCCTGCGCGTGCAGGAATGTGCTCTGTATATCCCCGAAAGAGCCCGACCGCACGCTGTGGGATGTGAAGGCAATGATTTCCTACGGTAAACTACCGAACAACAAATACATGATTAATTGGCCTCTCGAAGGCAATGATTATTACATCAATATTCTTGAAATGACAGCGAAAGAGCGCAAAGAAGAGTTGCAGGAAGCCAAAAATTTCACGATGCACTTCCTATATTTTATACAGCATGAGTTAGGCTTGAACACCTTGGGATTGGCCGACGATGAATATCCGACCGCCGATAAATTACCGCTTATTCCTTATCATCGCGAATCGCGGCGCATTGTAGGGAAAGTCCGTTTTACGCTACCTTATATTACCGCCCCTTATTCGCAAGCACTACCGCTGTATCGCACGAATATTGCGGTGGGCGATTATCCGATTGACCACCATCATGCTCGCTACAAAGGCGAGGAAGTATTACCGGATTTGCATTTCTCGCCCGTTCCCTCGTACGGACTGCCACTTGGAACGCTGATTCCCGATGGGGTACAGGGATTGATTGTAGCCGAAAAGTCTATATCTGTTTCCAATATTGTGAATGGGGCTACGCGCTTGCAGCCGGTGGTGATGCAAATAGGACAGGCGGCTGGGACACTTGCTGCCGTTGCGGTGCAAAAGAGTGTGGACATAGAAAAGGTGTCCGTTAGGGAGGTACAACATGTGATTTTGGCTGGCAACGGCTACCTGATGCCTTATTTAGATGTGCCACTCGGAACTCCTTTGTTTAAGGTCTATCAGCGTATCGGTGCCACCGGTATTTTGAAAGGCGAAGGGAAAAGTGAGGGTTGGTCAAACCAGACATGGTTGCGTAGCGATGCCCCCCTATTATCGGCAGAATTAGACGGCTTGCAAGCCATTTATCCGAATGTGTCGCTAAAATCATTGCCACCCGTAGTAAAGACCCGCGATGCATTGGCACTCATAAGCGAAATAGCGTACAGCGAAAATAGAGCACTTGACGATTTGGAAAGCCGTGTAAAACAAATCTTTGCAAAATATGAATTAGGGGACGTAAAGATGAATGAACCTATCAAAAGGGGTGCCTTTGCAGCCTTGATAGATGAATTGCTTGAGCCGTTTTCCAAGAATGTTGAATTACATGGGGGATTCAGATAGAGATAAAATAACGAACAAATGAAAAATCGGAGAGAATTTTTAAAAACAGCCGTATTTGCCGGTGCTTCGACATTGGCATTACCTGCATTTGCAGACTGCGGCAACAAAAACGCTGAGGGCAAACACGACGTCTCGGCGAATGGTTTAACATCCACATTGATTGTTCCTAAAAATGCCGGATTGCCCATTACCGGTACCTTTCTTGATGAGATTTCTCACGATATTCCTCATCAGAACTGGGGCGAACAGGAATGGGACATGGATTTTCAATACATGAAAGCCATCGGCATAGACACGGTCATCATGATACGTTCCGGCTATCGGAAATTTATCACCTACCCATCGGAATACCTGATGAAAAAGGGCTGCTATATGCCATCTGTTGATTTATTGGACATGTATTTGCGTTTGGCTGCTAAACACGGATTGAAATTTTACTTTGGCCTGTATGATTCCGGCGAATATTGGGATACTGGCGACTTGTCTGCCGAAATAGAACACAATAAACATGTTATTGATGAAGTGTGGCAAAAGTATGGTCAGAAGTACGATAGTTTTCAAGGCTGGTATATCAGTGGCGAAATAAGCCGTCAAACGAAAGGGGCTATTAAGGCATTTCAGGCAATGGGAAAACAGTGCAAGGACGTGTCAAACGGATTGCCGACTTTCATTTCGCCGTGGATTGACGGGAAAAAAGCCGTGATGGCGGCATCGGCGAAAATGAGTAAACAAGATGCCGTGTCTGTACAAGAACACGAAAGAGAATGGGGCGAGATTTTTGATGGTATCAAAGGTGCCGTCGATGCCTGCGCTTTTCAAGATGGGCACATTGACTACGATGAATTAGATGCCTTTTTTGAAGTGAACAAGAAATTGGGCGATAAATATGGACTGCAATGTTGGACAAACGCCGAATCTTTTGACCGCGATATGCCCATCAAGTTTTTGCCCATCAAATTCGATAAGCTACGCATGAAATTGGAGGCGGCAAAACGAAATCATTACGATAAGGCCATTACGTTTGAGTTTTCTCATTTTATGAGTCCCCAATCGGCCTATTTGCAGGCAGGACATCTGTATGACAGATATAAAGAATATTTTGAACGATGAAAGGAATTAACTTGAAATACATGAGTTTCCTGTCTGTGGTGGCGGCCTTAGGCGGTTTCCTGTTTGGATACGACACGGCTGTTATCTCCGGTACTATTTCGCAGGTGTCGGCACAGTTCCACTTGGATGCCATTTCCAAAGGCTGGTATGTGGGTTGCGCACTTATTGGCTCCATTCTGGGCGTATCGGTAGCCGGTTATTTAAGCGACCGCTTTGGGCGGAAAAAAATCATGATTTTATCGGCGGTTCTATTTTCCGTATCGGGCTTAGGTTGTGCTATCAGTGCCAATATTACTCAATTAGTGTTTTGGCGCATCGTTGGTGGGGTCGGCATCGGTGTCGTGTCCATCGTGTCGCCGTTGTACATCTCCGAAGTGTCGGCCGCCAAATACCGAGGGCGCTTAGTAGCACTCTACCAATTAGCCATTACCGTGGGATTCTTGGGTGCGTATATAGTGAATTATGTGCTGCTAAATGTGGCTACCGGCGCAGCCACCACTATTGCATCGCCTGTCGTGCATAAGATATTTTGCTCCGAAGTGTGGAGAAGCATGTTAGGCGTGGAAACACTGCCAGCATTGTTTTTCTTTATTATCATTTTTTTCATTCCCGAAAGTCCGCGTTGGCTGATATTGAAGCATCGGGAGTCCAATGCGAAACAAACCTTGCTGCGTATCTTCCGTGTCGAAACGGTAGCCGATAATGAGTTGAACGAAACCAAAAAAGCCGTGCACACCGAAACCAAATCGGGCTGGAAAATGCTGATGAAACCAGGCATCAAAAGAGCCGTATTGATAGGCTCTGCTATCGCCATTCTGGGACAGTTCATGGGTGTCAATGCGGTGCTGTATTATGGACCCGGAATTTTTGAAAGTAGTGGACTGTCTGGTGGCGACTCATTGTTCTATCAAGTGATGGTGGGCTTAGCCAATACGATAGCCACCGTGATTGCTGTGAGTATTATTGACAAAGTGGGACGGAAGAAATTGATATACTATGGTGTGACGGCCATGATTGTATTCTTAATCCTCATCGCTTTCTTCTTCTTACAAGGTGAAGCGTTGGAATTACCTAACGTGTTGTTGATGCTGTTCTTTATGGCGTATATATTTTGTTGCGCTATTTCAATTTGTGCCGTGATATTCGTACTGCTTTCGGAAATGTATCCGACCAAAGTGCGCGGATTGGCGATGTCAATCTCCGGATTGTCGCTGTGGATTGGCACTTACCTGATAGGGCAGTTGACACCGTTCCTATTGGAAACCTTGTCGCCAGCAGGAACGTTTATCTTCTTTGCCTTTATGTGCATCCCATACATATTGATAATATGGAAATTGGTGCCCGAAACAACCGGAAAAACATTAGAGGAAATTGAACAATATTGGAAAAATTGATTGGTAGATTTCGCAAAAACACACACAGCAAAAAGGGTTAAATAGAAAATGTAATTTTGTGCGATAAATTTTATGAAATTTATTTGTACATTTGTGCCGCGATTAGCGACAGCATTTTATGTACAACCTTTTAGCGATTATCGGACCTACGGCGTGCGGGAAGACTACTCTGGCAGTTCGGGTGGCTCATACACTTGGAGGAGAGATTATCAGTGCAGATTCGCGGCAGGTCTATCGGGACATGAATATCGGTACAGGGAAGGATTTGGCGGACTATAATTTCAAGGGGAAAACCATTCCGTATCACCTCATTGGCATCGTGGATGCCGGTTATAAATATAATGTCTTTGAATATCAGAAGGACTTTTTTAAAGTCTGGGAAGATTGCCGGGCACGAGGAGTATTCCCGATTTTATGCGGTGGTAGCGGTTTGTACGTAGAGGCTGTCTTAAAAAGGTATCGCTTAACGGATGTGCCTGTAAATGAAGAATTAAGACAATCTCTTAGCAGTAAATCATTGGAAGAATTGACCCAGATTTTGGCCTCTTACAAGAAATTGCACAACAAAACGGATACTGATACGGCAGAGCGGGCGATTCGGGGTATAGAAATAGAGGAATATTACCGCTCGAAGCCTTACTCTGATACTGAACTGCCGCAAATCAAGCCTTTAATAATAGGTGTATCGGTATCTCAACAGGAACGGCGACGGCGGATTACCGAGCGCTTACACAAACGCTTGGATGAGGGTATGGTTGAAGAAGTGCGTAGCCTCTTGGCAAAAGGCCTCACTCCCGACTCCTTGATTTACTATGGTTTGGAATATAAATATATCACCTTATACTTAACAAACTTGTTGAGCTATGAGGATATGGTAGAGCAGCTAAATATCGCCATTCACCAATTTGCCAAGCGGCAGATGACCTGGTTTCGGAAGATGGAACGCGAAAGGGGTAGGGGAGAAGGGAATGGAGCGCACATTCATTGGTTGGAGCAGGAATTGTCGGAGGATGAGAAGGTAGCAAGGATACTGTCTGAACTTAAAAAAAGATATAAAACAGTCCCTTAGGGAAGATAGCTAACAAGCAGTGACCTGAGGATACAAAACACAAATATTTACCTATAAAAACAAAAATTAAAAACCCCAAATAATGAAAAAAAGTTTCATTTCTTTCATCGCATTTTCTTGTTTATTCATTTCCGCAGCCGCACAGGAACTCATTCCGTTGCCAGAGCATCCCCGTCCCGACTTTGAACGTTCCGAATGGCTGAACCTGAACGGGGAATGGCAGTTTACGTTCAACCGACAAATTGCCGAAAAAAGTATCCAAAACAAAGCCGTTGCCGGTTTTGATTTGAAAATACAAGTGCCTTTTCCTTGGGGTTCCGAATTGTCCAGAGTGGAAAATAAAGGAGACATCGGCTTTTATGGCAAAACGATTACCGTGCCTGCGGCGTGGAAAAACAAACGGATTTTTTTAGTCATCGGAGCTTCGGAGTGGGACACAAAGGTGTGGTTTGACGGTACTTTGCTTGGAAATTATCAGGGGGGATATACACCTTTTGAATTTGAACTGACGGACAAGGTGCAGTTTGGGACGCCTCAGCCCCTCATCATCAGTGCCGACGATACGCCCAGCGACCAACGACTGTATGGTAAACAGGGCTACGGAGACGCTAAGGGCATCTGGCAAACGGTTTATATAGAAGCGCGTGGAGAGAATTTTATTGATTACGTACATTTTTCACCGAACATTGACCGCTCCGTCGTAAAAGTGGAAGCCGCCTTAGACAAGCTTCCTGCCAAGAACACTCAAATCCGACTGCGCTTCAAGAACGACGAACAAACGGAGTATATATTCAAAGTAAAAGGAAATGCCGCCAAATCAAAGATGCAACAGTTTGAAATCAAGCTCGCCAATCAGCATTTATGGGATTTAGACGACCCCTACCTGTATGAAATGGAAGTCAGCCTGCGGTCTGGCGAACAGACCCTTGACGCGGTAAATTCTTATTTCGGTCAGCGCAAAATCGGTGTTGCCAAGTTCCCCGGCGAAGATTATACGTATGTAACACTGAATAATAAGCCGGTGTACCTGCAATTGGCACTCGACCAGTCGTATCATCCGCAAGGTTTCTACACTTTCCCGTCGGATGCTTTTATGCGCGATGAAATCCTGTTGTCCAAGAAGTTAGGACTGAATGGCAACCGTATCCATATCAAAGTGGAAATACCGCGAAAACTCTATTGGGCAGACAAATTGGGCTTGTTAATTATGGCTGACGTGCCCAACTGGTGGGGACAGCCCGGTGAGGCAGCCAAAAAGGATTGGGAATACTGTATGCACCAACAAATAAAGCGCGATTACAACCATCCTGCCATCTTTGCATGGGTCAATTTCAATGAAACCTGGGGCTTGGCCACCAAAGTTGACAACAAAAATGTATATCTTCCCGAAACGCAGGAATGGGTGCGGAAGATGTATTTGGAAGCAAAAAAGACCGACCCGACCCGTTTAGTGGAAGATAATTCCGCCTGTCACGGCGACCACGTGCAAACCGAATTGAACTCGTGGCATAATTATCTGCCGGGGTATCGCTGGAAAGGGTGGATTGATGATGCAGTGAAAAAAACATTTGTTGGTTCGTCGTGGAACTTTATCGGCGATAACAAGCAAACCGGCGCACCGATGCTCAACAGCGAATGTGGCAATGTGTGGGGCTATCACGGAAGCACCGGAGATGCTGATTATACGTGGGATTATCATATCATGATGAATGAGTTCCGCTCACATCCGGCGTGTGCTGGCTGGCTATATACCGAACATCACGATGTGATTAACGAATGGAACGGTTACGTGCGCTACGACCGCAGTCCGAAGTTTGACGGGATGGACGCTTTTGTGCCCGAAATGAGCATTGCCGATTTACATACATTATATTACATTGCCCCACAGGGCGACCTTTGCCGCGAAGCTACGGCCGGTACTACCATCGAAATCCCGCTGTTTGCCTCCTTTATGACGGACAAATATCCGGGTACGCTACGCTTGGAAACCCACTTGTCAGGTTGGGATGCGCTGGGCAACGAAACCTTGGTGAAAGGGGCTACCTATCCTGTCGCTTTCAAACCATTCTTGCACGAATTGCTCACTCCTGCCAAAGTAACTTTGCCGCAGCAACGGGGAATTTATGTACTCCGGTATGAATTGAAAAATACGGAAGGAGTTACATTGGGTAAAAACTTTTCGTTGATATATGTGAAAGAAGGAAAGTCGCCTGTTTCGGATAAGTCAACGGAGTTGTTACCTTTTGCTCCTGCCAAATTCAGTGATGCCAAATGGTCTTCTAAGCAGTGGAATGTGCTGGACGGCTTGAAGGTTAATGGAGCCGGTAGCGGTTATTTTGAATATACAATTCCTTGGCCGACCAGCGTGTCACTCCCTCAAACAGAGTCTGTTACATTCGTATTTGAAGCTTCGGCTAAGCAATTATATGTCAAAGATATGGACGGCACCGTGTACGATGGTAACGATGATTATATGCTTGGGAAAGGGTTGCTTGAATCATCGAAGAGCAAAAATGCGTATCCGATGACCGGTGTCAAGAAGTTTCCGTCGTACATAAAAGTAAGTGTGAATGGGCATGTCTGTGGCGATGCATCTTTGCCGGACGACCCAGCAGACCATCGGGGTGTACTTTCCTGGTTCTCGCAGCCGCACGACAACAAGTTAAACGAAGCTGGTTCTTACGGTTATTTAACAAAAATAATCGTTCCAGTTACCACATTGACCGAAGGACAGCCTATTCGTATCCGGTTGGAAGTCCCAGAAGGCGTGAACGGTGGGCTTGCCATTTACGGAAAATCGTTTGGTCGCTATCCGCTTGACCCAACCTTGGTCTTTGTAAAGAAATGAATGATGGATAAAATCAACCAATAACACCCCAGAGTAGCACATTTATGTTTGTTCAGATAAATTCATCCTACCAGTCGCTGTCCCATTTCGTGCATCAAATGCCGGCGAACTTTGCACAAAAAGGGGAATATATCTATAACGAGCGAAATCAACTAAAGAAATTCTTTGACAAAGGGGAATATGTGGTCGTAAAATCGTTCAAAATGCCCCATATCATTAACCGCATTGCTTACACATTTTTCCGTCCTTCAAAAGCCAAACGCTCGTATGAATATGCGTTGAAAATCCTCGAAAAAGGGATACAAACCCCCATCCCCATTGCCTATATAGAAGAAAAAAAAGGAGGTTTATTGACTCGCTCTTATTATATTTCGACTTTTGTAAGCTACCCTAGTTTGCTACGCGAACTATCGTTTTTTCCCCTCAATGAAGTGAAAGAATTGGTTGAATCTTTTGCTCGCTTTACGGCATCTATCCATAACAAGCAAGTTTTGCACCTTGATTATTCACCGGGAAATATCATGTATGAAAAAACAAACGATGGCTATCATTTTTGTTTAGTCGATATCAATCGGATGAAATTTGGTGACATAGACCTCAAAACCGCTTGTTTTAACCTGCGGCGATTGTGCAGAAGCGAAGACACAATCGCTTATCTTGCCCGCATTTATGCAAAAAATAGGGAATTTAACGAGGACGAATGTGTCATGCTTACACTCCACTATCACAAAAAATTCTGGGAAAAACATCCACAAAGAAATAAAACATCCACTACAAAATGAATCCATTATCAGTTGTTATAATTACGCTTAATGAGGCAAAAAGAATTGAAAAATGCCTCCTATCCATACAAGATGTAGCGGATGAAATTGTGGTTGTGGACGCTTTTTCTACTGACCAAACACAAGCCATTTGTGAAAAATTAGGTGCCCGTTTCATCCAACGCAAGTGGACGAATTTTGGAGATTGCAAACGCTTTGCCACACAAATGGCTACTCATGACACTATCTTATCATTGGATGCAGATGAGGTTGTTAGTGAAGAACTTAAACTCTCTATTCAGCACGTGAAAGCCAATTGGGGGGAAGCAGATGCCTATCATTTCAAGCGCTTAAATTTTGTGGGAGACAAAGCCATCCGATATGGTGCTTGGTATCCCGATTGTAAAATTCGACTATTTGACCGAAGAAAAGCAAATTGGACGGATGTTCCCGTTCATGAGGTAATTGGCTCTACAACAAAAGATTGTGTCGTAGGTCATCTACAAGGAAATTTATTGCATTATTCCTTTGAAAGCGCAGAAGCCTTGTTAAACTCTCCGAAGACCAAATTATATACCGGAATGTATCGTCACAAAAAGAAAATAGCCAAACCACTTGTCTTTCTGAAAGCAGGATTTTCTTTTTTGAAATCTTATGTCTTCAAACTCGGTCTTTTAGATGGCAAATTAGGATGTACCGTCGCCCGCTCTGGAATGAAATACACATTATTAAAATACCAAAATCCGCAAGGCTTTTCGTAAAATCGCTAAATATTTTTCCAATATGACATATACCATGAGTAACAAAGTAATCATTAAAATAGGTTCATCTTCCCTGCTGAATGAGCAAGGCATTGACGACCTGAGAATCGAACACCTCTTTCGGGAGATCAGTGGCTTGATGCAAGCGGGAGTAGAGGTGCTGTTAGTGACCAGTGGCGCGATAGCATTTGGTTGCCACAAACTCCAACTCGCAGAAAAGCCTAAATCTATGGCTCTCAAGCAGGCTTGTGCCTCTATCGGACAGGTCGGTTTGATGAACAAATACGAGCGGGTGGCCGAGAATGTCGGCTTGAATATCGGGCAAATCTTAGTCAATCACGACGACTTTGTGAATAAGAAACGGATGCTTAACCTTTCTAATACGCTCACAGCCTTGTTGGAAAAGAAAGTCTTACCTGTTATCAATGAGAACGATGCCTTGATGGTGGAGGAAATTCGGGTGGGCGATAACGACACGCTCTCCTCTTTCTTTGTGCCCATGCTGAACGCGCAACTGTTGATTATTGTTTCCGATATAGACGGGCTGTACGATAAAAACCCGAAAGAGTACCCTGATGCCAAATTAGTGGAAGAGGTGCTTGAGATTACCGATGACATTCGGAAGATGATAGGCACTACCATCTCCGCTGTCGGTACGGGTGGCATGCAAACGAAGTTGAAGGCGGCAGAGGTTGTGATGCGTGCGGGAGGCAATATGGTCATCATCAATTCCACTCATTTGGAAGGGATTACGCAAGCTGTGAGAGGTGAAAGAGTAGGTACATTGTTTGTTGGAAAGAAAGGAATAGTATGAACAGCTTGAGGGAACAAATACAAAAGACAAAAGAGGCGGCACTTGCCCTATCGCAACTATCTTCCGAAGATAAGAATAAGATATTGCAGCGTATAGCCGTTATGCTTGCCACGAACAGCGCAAGCATCATCGCGGAAAATCGGAAAGATGTAGCAGCCGCGCGACAGACAGACCTCAGTGATGTGATGCTGAAACGGCTGACACTCACGGAGCAAGACTTGCAAGGGATTTGTCAGGATATTGAAGAGATGAGCCTTTTGCCCGACCCTGTCGGCGAAGTTCTTGACACGAGCCACCGCCCCAATGGACTGAAAATCGAAAAGGTACGTGTTCCGTTGGGTACGGTGTTGGTTATTTATGAGTCGCGTCCCAATGTGACGGTTGACGTGGCAACGCTCTCTTTGAAGTGCGGCAATGCCTGTGTCCTGAAGGGCGGGAGTGAAGCCATCAACACCAATCGCCTGTTAGCCAAATTACTGCGGGAAGCCATACACGACACGCTCCACGACAAGCTCGACCCGAATGTCGTCACTTTTATTGACAGCACCGACCACAAAGTGACAGACGCACTACTGACCATGCACGATTTGATAGATGTCGTCATTCCTCGTGGCAGTAGTCGCTTGATAAACTATGTGGTCAACCATGCAACCATTCCGGTCATCGAAACAGGCGCAGGCAATTGTCATCTATATGTAGAGCAAAGTGCCGACCTGCAAATGGCACTCGCAATCGCCCTCAATGCCAAAGTGAGCAAGCCTGCCGTTTGCAACTCCATCGAAACCCTGTTGGTGGACGAGGCCGTCGCCGAGCCTTTCCTGACGGCATTAGCCCTTACATTCGAGCAACATCAGGTAGAAATACGAGGCTGTGAACAGACAAGAGCGATTATCCCCGCCGCCAAAGCAGCAACCGATGAGGATTATGCAACGGAATACAATGATTTAATCATTGCCGTAGCCATTGTGAAGGATTACAAGGCAGCCATCCGACATATCAATCGCTACTCGACCAAACATTCGGAGACGATAGTATCCACCAATCAGGCAATCATAGATGAGTTTTTGAGTGCCGTCAACAGTGCTTGTTGCTATGTCAATGCCTCCACCCGCTTTACTGATGGCGGATGTTTCGGTTTTGGTGCCGAATTTGGCATCTCCACCGGTATGTTGCACGCCCGCGGTCCCATGGGATTGAAGGAACTAACGAGCTACAAATATAAGATTTACGGAACAGGTCAGATAAGGTGATGGTAATATATAAGGTAAGATGTATAAATTAGGAATTATAGGTGTCGGGAAGATGGGGCGGAGCTTTTTGGAAGGCATCCTACAAGCGGGAGTGCTGACAAAAGCGGAGGTATTGCTTTTTGGGAACAGCAAAAACGAAGGTTTGCTACAGGAAGGTTACCACGTGGCACAGTCCGAACGGGAAGTATTGCAGCAATCCAACATTGTTTTGCTGGCATTCAAGCCTCTGCAATTTGCAACGGTATTGGCAAAGCTGCAAGGCATAGACAGGGAAAACCCCGATGTAATTGTGGTTTCGATGGCGGCAGGTGTCAGGATTGACACTATCCGCAAGCAATTAGGCGATGTGCGCTATGTCCGCATTATGCCCAACACGCCGGTTGTAATCAATCGCGGAATGATTACCATTGCCATAGACCGCTTCGGCAAACAGATACTGTCCACCGAATTACGCGAACTATTCCACTTATTGGAGACTCTGGGCACGGTAGTCGAAATAGATGAGACCGAGATGGACACCGCAATACCGCTACACGGCAGTATGCCCGCCTACTTATACAGTTTTGCACGTGGCTTCATCAACAACGCCCTAAAACACGGCTTAGACGAAGGAAAGGCCAAGACCTTAGTGACCGCAGCCATCATCGGCTCGGCCTATATGCTTCAAAACAGCGACCGACCGCTTGACGAGCTCATCGCGGATGTGTGCAGCAAAGGTGGCACGACGCTTGCGGGATTGGAAGTTTTGCAGAAGAGTGGCTTTGAGGGGCTTATAGATGCCGCTTGCGATGCGTGCATTCAGAGGTCGAAAGAATTGTACCCCCATACAGAGTAGGGGATCCGCTGGTGCGGTTTCTCTAAAAATACATCCGATGTTCTCGGTGAAGACTGAAACTGAAAATAGGTGTTGAAAAATAAAGGGAAAAAGAAAATTAAGACGTATATTTGCAGGATAAAATTTAAGAATGAGTACTGATATTGTCATATTTGCAGCTTTTTGTATTTTCATGCTCCTATTAGGAGCGCGAATACGGCAGCGCTTTTTGGAAAAAAAGGAAGGGCAGGGAAGAGGGAATGACGGGAAGCAACTGCGGAAAAATCAGCGACCGAAAATGGCTGCGAGCCTTGAAAATAAGGAGGAAAATGGCGGGGAAAATGACGGAGAACCTTTAGAAGTGAAAGTCAGACGCATTAGACGCGAAAAACGGATACGGACAGTTACATTTATTCAATTTTTCTTGCTGTTCGGCTTACTGATTTTTATGTTTACTACATTGGTTAAAGACAATCCATTTACTCATGTTACTCAGGAGGGGGATTTGCCGAACTTTTTTTTACGCTGTCTTATATTGATTTTTGCTGTCTATCTCTTTATTATCAGCTATATAAAACTTTTCCGAAAAAGAGGAATTAAACCATCAATTTGATTAACACTTTTAATTCGTTATACCAATACTTCGGATATTTTGCATAGCACCTGAAAAAAGTTTGTTTTATATTGAAAATTTTTCATACATTTGCAACTTGAATTTAGACACAAATTTATCATATATTTGTGTCTAAAACAAAAGGGAAATAGAGTGGAATCAACTGCAAATCAGATTAAAGACAAGATAGAAAAGAACAAACGAGGAAAATTGTTTTTTCCTGATGACTTTGCCCAATTGGGTACGCCCGTTGCTATCCGTTTGGCTCTTAGCAAGTTGACAAAATCGGGTTTGCTCAAGCGCGTAGCACACGGAGTATATTATTATCCGGCTAAAGATGTAAAAATAGGGAACAGCGTTTTTTCACCGATGCCTTCAGTTGAAAAAATTGCACAGACAATTGCCAAACGCGACAAGGCTCGCATTGTTCCAACTGCTTCATACGCGCTGAATCTGCTTGGACTTTCTGCACAAGTTCCTGCAAATGTGGTTTATATAACCGATGGTGCGCCTCGGCGCATTTCCGTTGGTAAGGGTAGAGGCATTTTGTTTCAGCACACCTCGGAACTAAAAAAATTGGCTTACAAATCGAAACTGCTAATGATGATTGTGTCCGCTTTGCGCGAAATTGGCGAAGGTAGAGTTACCGAAAAGCAACTTGAAATAATCAAGTCGCACTTAAGCCATATATCTGAAAAAGAATTAGAAACCGATATTAACCTAATGCCGCTTTGGGTGCGGAAATTAATTTTGTCGCGAGTAATTTAAACGATTGCAGAACAAATTTATAATAACAAATGCTTATTTTGAAAATATGAAACGATTTTATTTTATATTATTAATCATATTCTGCTACGGCGCAACTACTGCGGGGAATATCGGGGGCAATGATGACGAGAAAAACACCCTTGCACGTCAAGAGACCTACTACCTTGCCTATAAAAAAAATACCGGTGAATCGCCCGCCCAGCGGAACGCAGCAGTTAAGCTGTTGGTCAATGGTATTGCAGACACGAATGGCGGATTGGTAGGGCAGGTATTAGAATACCTACAAGCGTTTCCTATCACAGATTTTGACACAGAATCACAGTCCATAATAATAGGACATCTAACAAATCCCCATACCCCCCATTACGAGGACTTAGTACTATTAGCGGGATATGTCGGCATAGGACGAGATGAATTAAACCATCAATATTTCAGTCAAAACGAGTCCAAAAATGTGTCCAAAAACGTGTCAACAATGCGAAAATGGAACATAGCCTTAGCCTTGGCAAGAATGGGCGACAAAGAGAAATTGAACTACTGCCTACAAAAAATTAAGAAAGCCCCCATGAACAGCAACATCGTAGGCTACGCACTCCCAAATTTAATTTACACAAGACAAAAACCGGCATTAGATTATTGTGTAGAATTATTATACAGTGACGAAAAGCTATGCCGGTCCCCCAATCCCGAAATTTCAGAAACGATAAATTGTGCGTATAGAATAATTGAACAACTCGCGCAAGTGATAGTGGGCTTTCCCATACAAGTAAATCCAAGCATAGGCTTAGAGACGGATGATTACCCGAAGACATTGCAATTCGTGAGGGACTGGTTCAAAGCAAATCCGGAATATACGATAAAAACAGATACATATTGAGTAACACTTTTAATTCGTTGTACTATTATGAGACTGACACTCCATATCACCCTCAGACTGCGACAGGCTTTTTGCACACTACTCATGCTGTGTGCAAGTCTAAGCACTTTTGGGCAGGGCAATAGTGTCACGGTAGCGGTCTCGTTAACCCCGCCTTATTCGCTTGTGCTATCGGACTATGCTAAACCGGCATCGCAGCAATTGGTGACCACCATTATGGTGAATGATATGCGTATCGTGAACATGCCGGTACGACTGCATATCAAAATGGAAACGGCAACCGGCGTGACCATTGAGACCGCACCAAACATCCTGGTGAATGCCCTCTACCTGAGCGGCGGAATGACGCACCTGCTTTTTGGACGTGATTTAGCACCCTATTTTGACATTAATAACCTAAACTTCAAGGGCTACAGCAAAGAAGATTACCGCCGAACGGGACAGTTACCAGAAGGTTTTTACCGCTTTTCGGTAGAACTGCGCCATTTTATCACCGGTCGTCCGATAGGCAATCCGGGCAAAGCGATGGCATGGATTGCCATTGGAAAACCACCTACGCTGAAATCACCCGAAGACAAAGCCGAACTGGGACAAATTCAGGGAGCCGCTCTCACCTTCTCATGGATACCCACTATTGTGGGAGTACCTAACGGAGGTGCACAATACAAATTTGAACTTTGGGAACTGCGTATTCCCGGCATCAACCCGAATGTAATCGTACAATCCATGCCTGCCAAATATACGGCTACGCAGATGCACAGCACCTTAATCGTCCATCCGACGGAAATGTTCTTGGAGCCGGGTATGCAGTATGCGTGGCGGGTAACGGCATCCGATATAGCGGGCATGCTTCCCTACGCACAAGAAGGTCACAGCGAGGTGCGCACATTCACCTATCAATGCAAATGCGACAGTGTCACCAACTTTACGGTAAAAAGAGTAGGCAAACAAGCTACCTTTAAGTGGGAGCCCGCTGCAAACCATACTTCTTTCAATGTGGAAATGGATAACCCCGGCTCCGATTGGACAAGGAAGGAGCAAACCTTTAACAGTCAAGCTACCTTGAATTTTGCCGAGGGAAAGACCTATCGGATGCGGATACAATCCATTTGCAACGGCAATGCTGAAAATGCCAGCCCCTTCACCCATTGGCTATCAGTCACTATACCCCTACCGAAACCAATAGCAGAAGATTGTCCTAATTGTGCGTGTGAAAACCCGGTACCTGAGCCTAAGGTGACGAACTGGAATTTAAGGCAGGACTTGAAACCCGGCGACACCATTCACACTCCGTCGGGCAAAACGCGCTTTATCCTGAAATCGGTGAACCAGCAGCCCGATGGCAGCTACAAAGGTTTGTTGTTGGTATGGATAGAAATATGGCGAATTAAAATACTATGTGAGTACTGGGATTTATCGGTTAATACGGATAATCAGATTGTTGGTTCTGACTATGACTATAAAAAAGTTCACAACCCTCAATTCCTATTGAATCCGGAGGCAGCAAAGGACTACATAGACCATTTGGAGAGTTCCATCAAGGCATTGACAAAACTTGACAATGAAGTACATGAAATGGCTAAAGTCTATCCGGAAGATTTTGCTATAGTGGATTTCGCAATGCCCGAAAACCCGATTACTACTATTACCCAAGCAGGTACATTGATTGTTACGAGTGATTTCAGCGAAAATTCGCATACTGTTGAATTACCAAAAAATGAAGACGGGATAGTGGATATGCCGGTGACAATTCAAGATATGGACGGGAAGTCGTTCCAAATGGATGACAAAGGGATAATTACGCCGATTTCCGATTCTACAGGTGAGAGTAGTAATGCGCCAAATTTAAAAGCTAAGGCGTACTATTTAATTGAAGGCAATAAGTTTTATAATGGTGAAACGATTTACCTGCCTTTTTCAAAGAAAAGGTATGAACTTAAAGCATATAGAGATAGCATAAATTTATTTAGTCAAGGCTCAGTGTGGAGTGGTGTAGATAATGTTGATTCTGCAACCGTTCATTTTATTCCCGATGTAGTATCTTCCAATATGAATGGTACTGCTATAAGTGTCATGTATAGTGATAGCGTGAGAAGAGACTCATTACGTTGTAAAATTGTGGTTGTTAGTGTTGAATTTGAAGAAGATCCAACTCAAAAATGGGGATTTGATGAAAACGACCCTCAAACAGAAAATGACTATACGTCTTTCAAAACAACACCTATTCATAAGTTGAAATGGAAATCATTACAAGCCAATGGAATACCAGATGCTGTGCTTGTGAAAATTTTACCAACTGGATCAGAAAAAGTAGTAAAATTTGTGCCAACAAATCCTTGTATTCAAACAACATCTTTCATACCAATAGGTAACTCTAAAAATAAATTATCAATATCAGCAAATAGAGCTATAGAAGCAAATTTAGTTTCACGAATAGGCTATTTTGATAGTGATTCCGCCCAACTAAAAATTAAAGGACTTCCTTCATCTCTAACAAAGAAACTGGCTATTATTACTATAAACGGAATTGCTCATGGTAGTACAGAACTTACGTCTATGATGACAATAGATGAATTACGTGATTATATGAACAAAACCGTATACAATCAAGCTGATATAAAATGGGAAATAGATATATTACCTTCAGATACAATAGATTATGATATTAACAAAGATGGAAAAATTGAGATGTCTGGGAGGTGGCCAAGTAATGAAATGCAATTAATAATCAACAAGTATCTCACTAATACTGATTACAAATTCTTTCTATTTCTTGTTAATAATCCTAATGTTCCGAAATTATTAGGGAAAATGGGATTTAATCAACGATTTGGATTTATCCATGTTGATAACCATAGAAACAAGCATCAACTGCAAAATACTATTGCACACGAGCTTGGGCATGGTGCATTTGGTTTAAAGCATCCATTTAAAGACTTTGCCCCAGGATACGTTAAAGGTAAAGATAGACATAATTTTATGGATTATTCAAATGGGGATAAAATTAGAGCCTATCATTGGGAAATAATTCATGAATAACAAAAAAATTAAATGAAGAAGTTCCAATTAATATTATTGAGTTTGCTAAGTATTACCTCTGTAGTCGCCCAGGATAAAGAGGAAATTGATGCTTATGTACAAACGTTTATGGGTGGAACGTATTATCATAAAATGCCTGCTGTCTTTAATGATGTTCAAAATCGCACCTATATAAATACGCTATTGGAAGGGTACAGAGCAGACAAAGACGAAGAAGTGAGAGGACGTGTCTATTGGCTTATTAGAAGCATTGCATACGAAGTTGATGATACAACATACACAGGACAATTGATTGAAAAATTAGTACTTTCACAATTAGATTCTTTATACTATATTCGAAGTTTTGCTGAAGATATCCGAATTTTTAATAAATCACAATTTACCCAAACTGCCATAGACAGTCTATATAAATTGTTTTTGCCTGTCAATAAAGATAAGATAAGCAGACAAAATATCCTATTAATAGGATTTGTTGGTGCTATTAGCCAATGTGATAGTTTGTATAATTATGCAAAAGAAAAATTAGACGACTATCACAAGCGATTTGGGAACAATCAATTTGCTTCCTTGAAATGGGCAAGCAAATTAGCATTGGCGCGTATGGGAGATAAGCAGATGGGGCAGGAATGTATCAATTTTATGAGAAAATATAAATCAGATTATAGTGAATATCAAAATCTGTGTTACTATGCTTCATATATACGCACCAACGAGTCTATTGGATTTTTGGTTGAATTACTTCATGAAGATGGGCTAGATTCTCCTTTGGATGGCGATGAGATTGGTTACCCTCTTGCTCATTATGCGATAGATCATTTGCAAAGTATCATAGTAAATATGCCTGATGTCAATAAATTAAATGATAGAGAGAGAATAAAAGTTGCTCGAAAATGGATGAAAGAAAATAAAGGAAAATATGTAATAAATACAGAGATATTTTGGGTTTGGAAATAAACAACAACAACATTAAATAGAGGTTTTTGTATATATATACATGACACTCAATATCCCCTTTGGCAATACGACAGAAGCATGATAGGATGATTTCAATACGTGAAAATATCTTATATAAATTAAATGTATTAAAACGATTTTTAGATGAAGTTGGATATTGATTGATAAGGATAGAGATAAAAAAATAAACTTTTTTGAAAAATATTTTACAAAATGCTATGACATTTCGAAATTAGTAAATATATTTGCACTGGAAAACTAAACAAGTACTAAGATGAGAAGATTATTTATTATAACGACTTTGCTGTTTTATTTTTTCAGCCTTTACGCGCAGGTAAGCGTGGGTGCGATAGACTTGGCTGTTATAGACAACGTGCCAACGGTGCAGACTGAAAAGATAGATGCTGCGATGACGGCTATGAAGGCGGTACAGGATGCAGGGGCATACGTTGAGTCATTAGCTGATTTGTTTACAAATGGCGAGGTGACCTTGCCGGTGGGAATAAAGAAAGGTTCTTATTCATTGATAATTGACGATGTTTATAAGGACGAAATAAGCGGAAAGCCCATTATCCACGCCTCTTGTGCATTCAAATTTAAAGGTTCCAAAGAAATAATAGCCTTTGAAGGCGAGGTAATCCTCGAAGGTCAAACAGGTTTGGGTGCAAGCGGCAAACTATCCCTCATCGCACCGGTGCGGCGGGACATCGGCAAGCAGTCTACACTTGTCATCCGTGAAGGCACTACCGCCAGCTTTGACTGCGACGGGATAGAGGCTTTCGATGCAAAAATGGCGTGGGTGGTCACCTCTGACTTTATCATTCCAAGTGACGAAAACGGAACGCCTACCAATAGCCGTTTACAAGTACCTTTTGAAGCACAATTCAGTGATTTTG
>BNXR01000033.1 GCA_025999735.1 Bacteroidia bacterium
ACTTAAAACAGTGTTGATTTTACCGTCATTGTTAACGAAGGCATTCCCACTGCCCGGAGTGAGGGAATACGTGATGGCACCGCTACCACGTCCTGATGCCGGATTCGAGAAGCCGAGCGGTGATGAATACGTTTCATCTGCGGGCTCCGCTACCTCAAACTGCACTCTCGGATTGCCCTTAGCGGCTGTCAGAGAAAGTGTGGTGGAAGCAACACGGTGGTTCGTGTCGCCGGCTTGTGTGGCGGTGATACTAACGGTGCCACGACCCTTTGTGATTACTAACAAAGAATCGCGGACGATTTTCGCAATGCTCGTATCATTTGAGGCATATATAATAGGCCTCAGGCCTCTGTCGGAAAAGGCCTGCAAAATAGTAGTGTCGCCATATCCCGTATGAAAGTCTTGCACCCAAAGGATGCTTTGGTCTGCCTTTCCGACAGTGATGTCTTTTGTAGTGCTAACGCCGTATGTGGTGTCATTGCCAGGATGCTCAGCCGTGATGGTCACCGGTCCACTGGCTTTCAGAATATAGAGCGTATCGTTACTTATACGTGCAATGCTTGGGTCGCCGGAGGTATATATAATAGGCTGTAGCCCTTTGTTGGAGCGGGCAGTGAGTTTTATGGGGGCATCAAGATAGTTTGCTGTAAGAGATTGCAACCATATTATTTCCTGACTTTTCGGTTTAAAGGGCTTCAACCCGTGAGTGGCCCTTATAGGATGCCAATTCGTATCACCGGCTTGTTCGGCAATGAGGTTTACTGTACCCGTGAGTGATACTGCATAGAGAACGCTATCATAACGAATATTGGCAATGCTTAAGTCACTACTACTTATGACAACAGGCAGCCCACTACTCGCTGTTATATTTAATACAAAGGTATCACCTACTGCCAATGTCAAATCTGATGGCGGGAATACTCCCCAATCTATCGTCTGATGAGCTTTTTGAGCCACTATCGGCACAAAGGTGCTCACAGCATTATAATTGGTGTCTCCTTTTTGTGTGGCAGTAATATTGGCACCACCATAGCCCCTCTTGATAATTAGCTGGGGTGGACTGCCGGGGGCGATTTGAGCTGTTGCAAGGGTGTCAGAGCTGAAACTTACATTCAAACCGCTGCTTGCTGTAGCAATCAGGTCAATGGCGGTTCCAAATACTTGTGTGTGCTTCGATAACTCATCGAGTGTTACCGGGTTCCACGTGATTGTTTGGTTGGCTTTCTGCACACTCAGCTTATAAGTATTCGTTGCTGCTTCATAAATGCCATCAGCCGCTTTGGTAGCTTCCACGATGAGGCTGCCAGAAATATAAACCATATCAATTTCGCCGGTAGTAGGCTCTATCCTTGCACTTCCTGTCCCGCCGGTGATTTTATAGCTGATAGCACCTGTGCCGTTGCCTCCACTTGGAGTATGGATAAAGCTAAATGCCGGAGAATAGACCGCCGTAGTGTCTGTGGGCAAAAAATAAAAGCCTGTCTGTCCGATTTTGGTGACTGTCAACGTATATACGGCCCTAGCCTCTTTGTAGTAGTCGTCCTCTGCGATAGTCGCTGTGACTTCAATGGTACCGGCAGAATCAACAGCCGTAATCTCGCCTGTGAGGAAATCGATTTGTGCTGTGGTGCTACCACCGGTGATAGCGTAAGTGATACTTCCACTGCCGGATTGACCAGTTATAGAACGGGTATAACTGAACGGCGATTCGTATGGTTGGACACTGTCTTTGGCGACAAAGGCGATGCTCTGGTCTGCTTTGGCAACTGTAAATTCTTTGCTCGTGAACTCGCAACCAGCACCACTCCCAGTCTGAGGAGCCGGAAAATAGGCATCATTTCCATCCTGGTAGGCTTTAATCGTCACAGGACCGCCACCTTTAAGGATATGAAGCATGTTCCCGCCGTCAATAGATGCAATTTGCGGGTCACTTGACTCATATCTCACCGACAGTCCACTATTCGCGGTTGCGGTGAGCTGTATTGGGGCATCCCCATAAGTTGGGTTTAGAGTTTGACACCAATCAATGGTCTGTGCCACCTTGTCTTGACCGATAGAAACGGTAAAGGGGGAACTTGCTGTCCCTATGCAATTGCTGGCTTCAATCGTAAAGGTAAAATCTCCTTTCTGTGTGGGGGTACCCGCAAGGAGTCCGTCAGTACTCAATGTTAAACCCGGAGGCAAAGTGCTGGCATTGGCACTCCATGTAACGGGTAATGCCAAAATGGCTGTGAGCGGGTAACTGTATGAACTTCCCAGTTTCCCCTCCGGCAAGGAAGCTGTTATGATGAGGGGGACAGAATCAATGATTTGCCGTTCATAAGCGCCCATATCGATGCTGCTACCGATTAGTCGCGGTGCACCCGACAAATCG
The DNA here is from genome assembly GCA_025999735.1 of Bacteroidia bacterium. Lineage (GTDB taxonomy): Bacteria > Bacteroidota > Bacteroidia > Bacteroidales > Marinifilaceae > JAISHE01. Next base: position 2,375 of record BNXR01000033.1, read on the forward strand.
CTTTCACCGGCAATAGTAGAAATGCCACGTGCTGCATTGTAGCGAGCCGTATCACCGGTATTGACGGCTGGACTGCAAGCTGAGAGTCGGTAGTCGCCGGCAGTGGTGTATTTCCAGCTACCCTGTGTCGGGTCAATCCAATCCACAAAGAGCGGGTCGCGGTCCATGTTGTTGCCGTTATCGTTGCCCAAACTGTTGTCCCAACTGCTGCTGCTACCGCCGCTGCCTTCTACTAATGAGGATGAGAAAGAGGTAGAGCTATTGTCGTTGTAAACGTTATTGCAACTAATAGTGGCAGTATTTCCCCAAAGGATAGAGTTAGTGAGCGTGGGCGAGGAACTACTGTTAAACATCCCGCCACCGTATACTTGTGCGCTGTTTCCGCTGATGGTAACATTGGTGAGCTTAGGCGAGGAATTATTTTCGTTATTCATCCCGCCGCCTTGTTGTGCGCTGCTGTTTCCACTGATGGTAACATTGGTGAGCGTGGGCGAGGAATTATATTCGTTATTCATCCCGCCGCCGAAGTTTTGTGCGCTGTTTCCGCTGATGGTAACATTGGTGAGCACGGGTGAGGAATAACTTTCGTTCCACATCCCGCCGCCGACGACGGCACTGTTTCCGCTGATGGTAACGTTAGTGAGCACAGGTGAGGAATACTCTCTGTTCCACATCCCGCCGCCGAATCTGGCACTGTTTCCGCTGATGCTCACGTTGGTCAGCGTGGGCGAGGAATTATAGTTAAACACGCCACCGCCGTTGTCTCGCCAAACAAGTTCTGAGTTTACGCTAATTAGACCGCTACCGTTGGCATTCCCGCCGCTGATAGTGAAACCGTCAAGCAGAGCGGCACCGACTGCACCTGCGGAAACTACTACGTGGTAGGCATTATCGGAATTATTGACAAAATTTGGCAGGTCATCGCCTTTTAAATCGCCATCCAGTAGAGACGGGGCATGCCCCGTCTCTACAAGGGGACGTTGATTTATGTCGGTTTCGCCGCCTGCAAAGCCGCCATAAATTTTTACATCCTTCACGAGCACAAAAACCTTGTCACGAGGGTCGCCGTCAGCCGGATACATGGGTTTATACGTCCCCGCGGCAACCCATATCTGGCGAATGGTGTCTGTGGGAGCAACGGGGAACATTCCCTTGCGCTGTTGGTCAACTTCCAGCAAAGGGTCGGCAAGATTGTGATAGGCATTCGCCCACGAGGAACCGTCATTGTTACCGGCACCACATTCTTTTACATACACAATGCCGTTCGCATCGGGCTTTGGCGTAACGAGGTTAAATTCATAAGCGCCCATATCGATGCTGCTACCGATTAGTCGCGCAGCACCCGCCAAATCGCTTTCACCGGCAATAGTAGAAATGCCACGTGCTGCATTGTAGAGAACCGTATCACCGGCATCAATGGCGGGACTGCAAGCTGAGAGACGATAGTCTCTATTGGCAGGGTCCACAAAAATGCCGGTTCCGTTGTCAAATATTCGTGAATTGTGCATGTCTGGGGCTGTGTTTCCCTCCACAGTATTCCCCACAAAGAGACAGTTATATGCGTTTGTTTGGAAACCGCCTTCGTAAATCCCATCTCCGGCTTGTCCGTCTGGCCGTTTATTATCCACAACGGTACAGTTGGTTAAAGTGAAGGGCTCACTATTCACATAGACGCCGGCTCCAATATTACTTGTTACATTATTACTGATAAGAGAATTGACTATCGTCATGTTTGGAGTGTAAGAGTAGGAGTACACTCCTCCACCCCTAACGACACACGTATTATCACGTATTATCAGATTGGTAAATTTGCTATCCCCGCCCGCCCCCAGAACATACATACCACCTCCGTCTCTTGCATAGTTTTTCTCGATGATAAGATTGCTAAACGTAATCTCGGCTGAATAGACTGCAAGCCCTCCGCCACAGGGTCTATATACCTCAGTCCCCGACGGGCTTGTATATAATGCATCATTTGCATTCCCGCCGGTGATAGTAAATCCGTCTAAACAAGCACCATTTATAGAAAAAGTACCGTAAGCCACTACGACGTGGTAGGTATTGTCGCTATTATTGACAAAATTGGGCTGGTCATCGCCTTTTAAATCGCCATCCAGTAGAGACGGGGCATGCCCCGTCTCTACAAGGGGACGTTGATTGATGTTGGTTTCATTGCCCACAAAGCCACCATAAATCTTCACGCCGGGTACCAGCACAAAAGCCTTGTCACGAGGGTCTGTTGAACTGCCGTCAACCGGATACATGGGCTTATACGTCCCCGCGGCGACCCAGATTTCTTTTATGCTGTCAGTTTTGCCTGCTTCCACTAAGCGTTGCGCTTCCAGCAAAGCACCGGCAAGATTGGGAAAGGCATCGTCCCACGAGGACCCGTCCTTCGTGCCTCTTCCACATTCTTTTACATACACAATTCCGTTTATATCGGGCACAGGGGGCATCTCTTGAAATTCAATTGCTCCCATATCAATACGACAACCGTCAAAGCGTGGCTCGCCCCTTACGTCGGTCGTCACATCAGATGTAAAAAATTTATTGTCGCCGGCATCAATGCCAGGACTGCCTGCCGCCAAGTAGTAATCGCTGGGACCATTAAACAAGATGGTGCTACTCAGACTTGAGTCTGTGCCGTCCAAGTTGCCCGGACCATCGGGATTAAGCCCCCCAATGAGGCTGTTTTGAAAAGTGATGGAACTCGCACTGCTTAAATTTCTCAGGTCGTCTGGCACACCGTTGCTCGTATTTCCCCATACAATCGTATTATAGAGTTCTATAGGAGTCGCACTCTTTTTGAAGATACCACCTCCACGATCCGGGTCACGGGCTTCATTGTCGCTAACGGTCACATTTATGAGCGTTAAAAGGCCATCATTTCCGTCATGTTGCTCAATTCCAGCACCTTCCCCTGCGTGGTTGTCATAGATGAGTACATTTGTCAATTTGGCCGAAGCTTTATCATTGACAAATCCACCACCATTCGTCGTGCTATTATCGCCATTTGAGTAGATTTTGACATTTGTCATAGTCAGCACTGCACCGGGCCATGAGATATTACTACGGATACCGGAGCCATTCCCTCCTATATTGTCGTGTATAGCGGAATTCGTCAAAACGGTATTCCCTGAAATCACCATGCCTGCACCAAAGCGTCCGAAATTATAGCTGATGTCTAAGTTTGTCAATGTAGGAGAAGAATTTGCTACAAGGATGCCTCCCCCAAACTCTACATGAATGTTGTAACCGTTGACAACAATATCGGTTGTCCAATCGCCTTGCGCATTTCCTTCTGTGATGGTAAAACCATCCAAGAGGGCATCGCCCACATCGCCGGCAGAGATGACCACGTGAGTGGCATTGTCATTGAGGGTAGAGCCGGGTGTAGAACCATCTCTGTTTAAATCGCCCGACAAAACGGTCACGTTACTTTTCGGGTCCCTAACTTCCATACCCTGTCCGTCCGTAGCCCAATCGGGAAATCCACCGTAAAGTTTGACATCTTTTACCAACACGAAAGCCTTGTCATGAGGATCAACGCTTGTCCTGCCCAAAGCTCTGTACATCGGTACATACATCCCCTCGGCCACCCATATCTGCGCTATATCCGAACCGGCAGGCTGTGCTGCATAATAAAGCGGGTGGCCTAGACCGTCATAAGCATTATTCCACGAGGAACCGTCCTTTTTGCCTGCACCACCATCTTTGACGTACAATATACCATAAGTCGGCTTAGGAACCGGTTGATAGAATTCGTAGGCCCCAAGGTCAATAGCCGTACCGGCAAGGCGGGAACCACCCGACAAGTCTCTTTCACCTGTGAAGTTCGATATGCCACGAGCTTCTAAATAGTATTGGTTGTCGCCGGCATCAATACCGGGACTTTCCGCTTGAAGACGGTAGTCGCCGATGAGAGCAAGTACAAATTGAGGAGCATTAGCGGGATTTGTGCCGTCCAAGTTGGTACCAAAGCCTGGGTATGGGTCTGCGTATCCCTCCACGAGGCTGTTGTAGTATGTGGCACTAGAAATAACTGTTATATTTTCCGTACCGCTCGTTAGGGATGTATTTCCCCAAACAATGGAATTATACATTTGGAATGAACGGTCATTACAAATGGCTCCACCACTACCACTATGGTTCGCAGAGATAGTAACGTTGATGATATCGATGCTTGTATAGAGTGTATTAGGAGTAATGTGGATACCACCACCATAATTTGTAGCAGTACAGCCGCTAATGACAGAATTAATCAACACGGGATAGGAGTTTTCTGTAATGAATATTCCACCACCGCTGTAGTCGGCAGTATTTCCCCTGATGACAAGGTTTCGCAATATGGGCGAAGCTTTGCGAATAAATATTCCGCCCCCATACGCGCTGCCTACGTCCTCTCCATTAACGGTAATGCCACCACCACCAACGTCAGCACGCCCTCCGGTGATGGTAAAACCATCCAACACGGTGGTGGAGTCTTTGGTGTCACTTGTCGCATTGCCGACAGCAACGACGACATGATAGGCATTGTCAGTAAAAACACCGCTGGTTTGGTCATTCCCGTCTAAATCGCCCGATAAAATCGTAGGAAAAGCACCCGGATTTCGGTCTTCAAACTTACCGCCGGTATTACTGTTTACCGCATCCCCCTCAGCATTGGGATTAAATCCGCCAAAAACTTTTACGCTATCTTTCAGTACAAAAGCCCTATCTCGTGGGTCTGGTGGTGTAATAGTGAGGTCAACCTGATTCATGGGTATATACGTTCCCGCTGCCACCCAAACTTCATAGCCTGCGGAACAAGCACCAATGGCTGCTTGCAGGTCGCCCATCGCATTTGTCCACGATGAACCATCGCCTGCGCCTGCTGGACTTTCTTTGACATACAGAATCTTCCCGAATAATACGTGAAGGGTGGCCTCCTTTTGTATATTATAATCCTGCAAAGTTTTGCCATCCTCTAACTGCTTGTCTGCAAAAAACAATGTTTGCCTGTTTTCAGGAATGTCTGTATTGTGCTTAATTTTGGCTTTTATGCTTTCAATACTATCGCTATTTTCTACATCCAACGTGAGTGTCTTGCCGTTGAGCATCTTAATAAATATTTGTATCGCCTGCACATCAAAGCTTGTCGCTATCAACAACATAGCCAATAAACTGCTTGTAAATCGCTTTTTCATCATCGTTTTTTTTGAAGGTGCAAATATATAAAACAAAAACGAGAGAATATGTTAAAAAGATGATTTTTTTTGAGGTCTTTTTGTCTGGACCACGATTGCCCAAAGGGCGATTTTAATTTAGAAATGTAGTAATGTAGTAATGTAGAAATGTAGTAATTAATTTTTCAATTTTTCAATTTCTACATTGGGCGCACACGCAGGTGCGCCCCTACATTTCTACATTGGGCGGGCAAACCCCGCCCCTACATTCCTCACCACCACCCGCCTATTTTTCTTCCTGTTCGCTTCGTTGGTATTGGGTACAAGCGGTACTGTTTCGGCTTTGGAAACGGTAGTCATGCGGTTAGCAGCGATGCCCTTTTTAACAAGATAGTTTTTGACAACGTCGGCACGCCTTTGTCCCACTGAAACGTTGACATCGTGGGTGCCAAAGTCGCAGGCATGACCTTCGAGGATTATCTGTACGTCGAGAGGAAGTTGCAGCAAGACGACAGCCCTTTCATCAAGAATGGCTTTCTGTTGTGCGGACAATGTCGTACTGTCAGAGCGATAACCGTCAATGAGTTTTTCTTCAGTACGTTCCTCCTCAGCATGTTTTTGTTCGGCGCGACGGGTTTCTTCCGTTTTGCGCTCTTCCGCTAAACGTTCCTCCTCAGCGCGTTTTTCTTCGGCGCGACGAATTTCTTTCGCTCTACGACGTTGCTTTTCCGCTTTGTGGCGGGCTTCATCTGCGAAACGCTGTTCTTCCATTTCCTTGCGCCACAGCCAGTCCTCGACTTCGAATGTGTCAGGCTCAGGTTCGAGGGTCACTTCCGCTGCTTTGTGAGATGGGATGCCGAATATCAATCCGAGCTTGATGCCTGCTGCTATTGGGTTGAGTTTACCAACAAGAGGTTTGCCAACAGTGGTGGACGTTAGTACCGAATTGGGGCGGTAGTCGTCGTTACCGTGGTAGTCAATCAGAGGCGCGGTGCTGGGCGGGCGGACATTGTTCAATCCGTAATCGACGTACAGTCCCGTAGAAAGGGATAACTTGTCGCTCAAGAGCCACTTTCTGCCCAGTTCCGCCGAAGCGAAAAAGGCCGTCTTCAACGACAAATCACCCCGATGGCCCAAACCGTTGAACTCACCGAAACCCATAAACGTCGGCTCGTGCAGTGTGAGGATGGGCGGAGGGTAAAGGCCTGAGGCGTCCAACTTGTCGGCGCCGGTGCTGAATGTTGCACTCAACGGAATACCGACTTTGCCGCCCAAGGCTGCATCATATTTGCCACCAAAACGAAAATGCAGCATCAGCGGGATGTTCAACAATATTGCCTGCTGTCGGTCGCGGTAGCTGGTGAGTGTGTAATGGTACTCGAAGTCTCGTATGCCGTCGTTGCTCGGATAGTGGTCGCTCAGCGGGTCCAACGAGCATTTACCGTTGAACAGCGCAGCTTCCACGCCCGTACCTATTCCCCAGTGTTCACTAAATAGGAAAGTGTACCCCAGTCCCGCGAACCCGCCAAAGCCGAGATTGGCTTTGCCTGCGGCGGGCGTGTAGTTGAGGGTCGATATACCGTCGCCGATCACGAGCGAAAGCTCGTGGCGCGAGGGCTGTGACGGTTGTAACTGCTGCGAAGTTTGCGACACTTGCGCCCTCACGGCTGTTGTTGCCACTGTTACTGTTGTTGCCGTACATAAGATGATGACAGCGGCGGCGGTGGTGTTGGTGTTTTTCATACTACCTTAGTTTAAAAATGTAGAAATTTAGAAATTTAGAAATGTAGGAATTAAAATGTAGAAATTTAGAAATGTAGAAATTTAGGAATTAAAATTTAGGAATGTAGAAATTAAAAATAAGAAATTAGTTAATCATTTTTCTTGATGTTTGAAGTATTCGAGTTAAAATTACAACAATTTCATCACCATCCCTTATTACAGAGTTAAACATTTGCTCGTCAATATATTCACACCGAAATAGCAGACGCAACCAATAATGAGTTTCCTTTGCTTCTTTGAGTGAAATTGACAATTTGGCAATGAAATCTTTCTTGCTTTGCCCTGCACAAGCCTCTTCTACATTTGCGCCGATAGAAGTCCCACTTCGAATAATTTGTTTAGATAAAGTAAATTCCTTTTTATCAATTGTCAAAAACTTGGACAAATTAATAATTCTAACAGAAAATTCAAAACTCTTTTCTTTTATTGCGTTCTCTTTCATAATTCCTCAATTTTTCAATTTCTACATTTCTACATTGGGCGCACACGCAGGTGCGCCCCTACATTTCTACATTTTTTTTCATCATTCCACCAGCACTTTTACTGTTTCGCCATCCACTGTGAGCAGATATACGCCAGCAGCTTGTGGGGCGGTGAATTGCATCGTACCATTGAGCGTTTGCCTGCTACCGACAAGTTCACCGCTCATGTTATAGATACGTACCGGAGTGCCGTCAGCGGCGGGGCTTTCGAGCCTTATCTTAGCACCTTGTGAGGCGGGATTAGGATAAGCTCGTAGTAACGAGAACACCGACTCCGAGCTGACCTTGCCGGGGCAGACGTGCAGCACCTTACCGTCGATGGTGGTCACTGTTACGCTGTAGTCGGCATCGCGGTCGAGCAGGTTGGTACGGGTGGGTCCGGCACTGTAATGCTGTTGGTCAAAGCCGATGGGCTGCCCGTTGCGGTACCACTCGTAGTGCGAGAATTTGTAGTCGCCGTTGTTGGCGGGGTTATTGTTCACGTATAGGACGTTGTTGAACATCATACCCACGATGTCGTTGAAGGCAAAGCGGCTTTCGATTTGCAGTGTGTATTTCTGCTCGCTACCGTCGGTAGAGCGAACGGTATAGGTGATGTCGTGAATGTCAGCACGGGAAATGTCAACAGAGAAACTACTGCCCGCCGTACCCTTGTATATCACCTGCGAGGTGCTTTCTTCGGGTGTGACGGTGATTTGTACGAGGCTAATTTTTTCGACGTTCTTAGCACAATCGGGAAGGTAGAAATTGACTGAACCTGTTTGTAGCGTGGCATCGCTTACCGTCACCGAGCTTATCTTCGTGTTGCTACTCAACGTTATCGCAAATGTTACGCCCGTCGTAAAGTTAAGCATATAGTTACCGCTCGTTTCCAACAAATCTCCCTGTGTGATGGCGTATGTACCCCCGTCCTCGCCTATGGTGCGAGTGAGTGCGCCTGTGAGCAGGTTAAGTGTTGCATCGCTACCCTCCCAGTTGCTTGTCGTGTAGGTGTAGGTGGCGGGGTCAGCGGTGCCATGTAGCTTGACTTGTCCCGCGTTGGGCGTAACGGTGAGTGTAGCTTTTTTTACCGTCAATGTGCCGTCAATGTAGTTAAAGGCGTAGTTGTTGGCTGCACCATTTGCTGTCGTGATGGGGTATGTGTTTACCGCACTGCTTGTGGTTGCCGTGGTGCTTGCCCTTGGTGCGACGCTCAAAGCATCGATGCCGTCGCCATTTTTCCAACCTTCGTAAGTTATTCTAAACACAGGGTTGTCATCGCCGTAAAGTCGGGTTGTACCAACGGCGGTAGCGGTCAGCATGGCGGGCGTTATTGCAAAGGTTTCTGCCGCAACGTCAAAAGTATAGTTGCTGCCCACTGACAGGCTATTGTTGTATATGAAAGTATAGGTGTCCACATCCTCGCCTGCGACACGGGCGAGTGTATCCAAGGGCAGACTTGTACTGTCATCGCTCCCCTGCCAGCCTCTTACCGTGTAGATATAGGCAGATGGGTTGGGGTCACCATAGACCTTGCTTTGACCCGCGCTGGGCGTGATGGTCAGCGTTGCCTCTGTGATATTTGCCGACACGCGTGCCGGTTGTGCGGTGAGCGAGTAGTTGTCTGCCGCTGAGCCTGACAGCGTGTAACCGCTGAACGCTACCGTTTTGTCCTTGCCCACATTCTTGTTATCAAAGGTGGCGGTAGCTGAGGTGGTGTCGATGGTCAAATTTCCGACGTCGTAGTTATCGGAAAGCGAGGCAGTGGCATTTCCGATTATGGTGGCTGTTGTATTGCCGTCATACACTTTGTTGCTTGCTGTTACACCGTTGATGGTGATGCTTTTTGGTGTGATTTTAAAGCTCACCGCTATTGTGGTGTCGGTGTAGGAGACGGACGTTTCCGCGAGCACACCTTTGAGCCAGTATGTGCCGATATTTCGCGGTACAGGAGTGGGTGCATACGTGCCGTTTTCCGAAACAGCGTACATGTACAAGGTATCTGCGCCACCGGGGTTGGTGCCGTCCGTGAGGGTAGGCGCAAGTGACGTGCCGTACTCTGTGTTGGGCATCACTGCTGTTGCCCGTAGTGCCGTGTGTTTTCGTTCATACGCGCCTATATCAATGGCGTCGCCTATTTTGCGTTGACTGCCGGCAAGGTCGGTAGCGGTGTTGTTGTCTCCGTCATTGCCCGCGTCAATACAGGGACTGCCCTGTTGCAGGCGGTAGTCGCCGGTGCTGGTGGGTATAGATATCGTTGTGGGGTTTACAAAGAGCGGGTTACTGCTAGCGAGCGTGCCGTTCAGATTGCCTATTCCCATCGTCAGGTTTACATCCTCTAACAATGAGTAGTTGTAGGTGGGGTTGCTGTAGCTGTTGTTGGAAACGTTACTACTACTACCTGCCCTATTTCCCCAAATGATAGAGTTTATTAGTGCGGGCGAGGAAGAACCGTAGTTATACATTCCGCCACCTTCGTAGCTTGCGTTGTTTCCGCTGATGGTTACATTGGTGAGCGCGGGTGAGCAATCAAATCTGTTATACATTCCGCCACCTTCGTAGCTTGCGCTATTTCCGCTGATGGTTACATTGGTGAGCGCGGGAGAGGATGTCATTTCGTTATACATCCCGCCGCCGCCGTAGTTTGCGCTATTTCCGCTGATGATTACATTGGTGAGGGTAGGCGAGGAAGAACCGTAGTTATACATCCCGCCGCCGTTGTAGCTTGTGCTGTTTCCGCTGATGGTTACATTGGTGAGGGTGGGCGAGGAAGAGCAGTTATACATTCCGCCACCAAAGCCTAGGTTAATACTTTTAAAGTTTACGCTAATATCGCCGCTACCGTCGGCATTGCCGCCGGTGATGGTGAAGCCGTCGAGTAGGGCATCGCCTACTGCGTCTGCGGAAACCACTACGTGGTAGGCATTATCGGACTTATTGACAAAGTCTGGTTGGTCGTCGCCTTTTAAATCGCCCGAAAGTAGAGATAGGGCACGCCCCGTCTCTACAGGAGGACGTTGGCTGATGTCGGTTTCGCCGCCTGCAAAGCCGCCGTAAATCTTTACGCCGGTTTTGAGCACAAAGGCGTTGTTGCGGTCGTTGTGGTTGGTGTTCTCGCTAGTAGGCTCGGCTGTCGTCCAGTTGGCTGCGGAGTGGGTAGGTTTGTACGTACCTGCGGCTACCCATATTTCATCGCCTGCGGTGGAGACATTAATCATTGCCTGCAGGTCACCCGAGGCGTCAGCCCATGAGGTGCCGTTGCCGATGGCTGCTGGCTTTACGTAGCGGGTGGTTGCCGCTGCTTTTGCCGTTGTTGTGCTGAGGCAGATGGCTACCAATAATAATACTGTCCCTGTGAGGATGGATTTGATGTAGATGTTTTTCATTTGATTTGCATTTTTAGAAATTAAGAAATTTAGGAATTTGCCCAAAGGGCAAATTGACCATTTTGCCGTGTGCACAAGTACAATTTACATTAAAGATGGAGTAAATCCAAGCGCGTAAATAAAAAAAAGTTTTTATTTTTTTCAGAAAAAAGTTGTTTACCTTTGTGGCGCATAGTGCAGATAAATTTAATCATTGTAATTATGAAAACGACAGAATCAATACAAGCCACGTTTGAGGACATACGTGCAACTCTGGACAGAACGGCGCAACTGCAAGAAGAAACAGCGCAACGTCAAGAAGCATTTGAGAAACTGTGGTACATCCCACTCATAAACTTTTCCCCTCAAACTTTGTCATAGTTTGCGTCTGTCGCTTTTTTCCGACGAAAAGAGGTAGGTGTTATAGTATATATATGTAACGATGAGAAAACTGATTAATCGCCGTGTTCTTATTTCGATGCTTTTCATTGGCTTGACGCTGATGGGGTACTTTTCGTACAGCTACCTGCCGATGGAACTCTACCCGAATGCCGAGTTGCCCCTGTTGAGCGTGCGTATTTCTATGCAACAGGAATTGGACCCTGTCTATACGGAGACTAAGGCTGTGATGCCGATTGAGGGAATTATCAGTGCTTTGGACGGCGTAGAGAAGATTGAAAGCCGCATATCGCCCCGCAACGCCAATATCTCGGTCTCCTTTACCAAAAATACGGACATTAAGTACGCCTACCTGAAGTTGGAGGAAAAGGTCAAATCTGCCGCTACCAACCTACCGGAAGAGTTTACGGTGGTCGTCAATAAAGCCTCTACGGCGATGGTGAGCTCACAGTTTATGAATCTCTTAGTGCTCAGTAGTGAAGACGTGGATTATGTCCGCAATATCACGGACAAAGATATTGCTCCGATAATAGAAAACGTGGACGGCGTGGCGGGCTGCGTGGTCATAGGTGGTCGGCAGAAAAGTATCGAGATAGTGGTGGATAAGGATAAATGCAAAGCCCTAAACATCAACCGTTCACAAATCAGTGCACTCATCTCTCGCAACATGGGTGAAAAGACGTTCACGGGGTCTGTTTTTGAGGACAACAAGCGATACTTTGTAAATGTCACTGCCGAGTACGTGAAAACAGAAGACTTGGGCAATATCGTAGTCGCAGCACCGGTGCTGTTGAAAGACATCGCTGATATTTCATTTGGCATCAAAGAGGAAGAAACTTACTCCCGTGTAAATGGTAAGGAAGTGATTACCTGCATCGTAGCCAAGTCGCCACAAGCCAATATCATTGAACTTTCGGAGCGTGTACGCGGGGAAATTGCTCGTCTGAACATTGAATTGGAGCCCAAGGATGTGAATATCAAGGTCGATATGGACATGGCGGAGACGATGAGCGAAAACTTGGACACGATTGTCAATCTCGGTCTCACGGGCGCGCTCATGGCGATATTCATCCTTTACCTATTCCTGCGCAATTTCAAGATTGTGACTATCATTGCCTTCTCCATACCGATTTCCGTATTCTCCTCTTTCTATTTCTTTTATATGGCGGACATTTCCATTAACACACTCACACTGACCGGTATTGCTTTGGCAGTGGGGATGCTTTTGGACAACTCGGTCGTCGTCATGGAAAATGTCTTCCGACTGCGCTCGCTGGGAGTACCCGCAGAGGATGCCGTCGTAAACGGTACCAAAGAGGTGTGGAAGTCCGTATTTGCGGGCACTCTGACGACGATTACGGTCTTCTTGCCCTTCCTGTTTGCCGACAACTATATGGTAAAACTCATTGGCGAGCATATCGGAGTATCTATTGTTTCCACCTTGACCGTTTCTTTGGTGGTCTCTCTACTGCTAGTCCCCATGGCACTCAACTTCTTTTTGAAGCGCAAAGAGGCTACTGATAAGAGGGCTAAGTGGGATAGTGGGGATAGTGGGGACAATGGTGACAAGTGGGATAAGAATGTAGGTTTCTCGGCCTTAGCGCCTCATAGTCGTGTGGTGCAGGTGTATGTAGCCATTTTGAAAATGTGCCTCCGCAAACCTACTTTGATTGTGCTGGGGGCATTGGTGCTGCTACTGCTGACTTTGGGCTTGACCTTTACCTTATCTTTGAGTACTTTAAAAGCAATCGAAACGGACACGTTCAACCTCTATATCACGTCGCCGAATGGCTTTACCTTGGAAAGGACGGATAAGATGATTCGGGGCTATGAGGAAGAATTGGTGAAGGTGGAAGAAATAGAGCAGCTCAACTCTAAAATTTATACCACAGAGGCCAATATCACGGTCAAGTTAAAGAAGGACTACGCGAAAATCAGCAAAAAGAGCCTTTCCTCACTGAAATGGGAGGTGATAGAGTTGGCGCGGCGACAGCGTATCTGGGACATCAGTTTGGAGGCGAGTAGCAGTAGCGAGAACTTTCAGGGTGGTGGCGGTGACGGTATGCTGGGTGGCGACGGTCTGCTGGCATTGATGGGCGTGGGCAATCAGTCCGAGCGTATCATGGTCAGAGGCGAGGACTTTGAACAGATGGAGAACGTGGCGGAGTACATCCAGTACCAGCTGCGCGAACTCTCAAACATCAGTAACGCCCGAATTAGCAGCTCGCGGAACATTCCCGAATCACGGATACAGTTCGACCAATACCTGATGGGCATTTATGATGTCACGCCGACGAATGTGGTCACGGAATTGAACAATTTTGCCCCCGAGAACACGACACAAATCAAGTACAAGGCGGGCGATGACGAATATGACATCATCATCAAAGACAAGGATTTCGTAGAGCGCGCAGAGGAAGATAAGCGAAAGCAGCGGACATTAGACGAGTTGCGGACTTTGGAAGTGACCAACCAAAATAACTCGCTCATAGAGCTGACAAATTTTGCCAAAATAAACCTTACCCGTGGCAAGGGCAACATCAATCGCGTTAATCAGGCGAAAGAGATACGGGTAAACTACAGTTTTTCATCGGAGATAAACGAGTCCAAGAGTTTCCTTGAGTCGGCGAGGGCGGAAATTGACGACTTGGTACAGGCGGTGGATGTGCCTTCTGGTGTTGCCCTGGAAGTCATCCACGAAGAAGAGGACGTGATGGAAGAGTTTACGTTCTTGATATTGGCAGCCTTTGTAATCATCTTTATGATATTGGCATCGGTCTTTGAATCACTGAGTGCCCCGATAGTACTTATGTTTGCCATTCCTTTGGCGGCAATCGGCTCACTGGTAGCCTTGCTGTTAACGGGCAATTCGATTATGAACGCCAACGTACTGACCGGCTTTATCATTTTAATAGGTATTGTGGTCAATAACAGTATTATACTCATAGACTACACATCTATTTTGCGGCGGCGGGGTTTTCGCAAGCCACGAGCACTGCTCGTAGCAGGTATTTCGCGTTTGCGTCCAATTTTGATTACTTCCATCACGACGATTGTGGCGATGGTGCCATTGGCATTGGGGAAGGGCGAATTTGTTGCCGGTTTGGGTGCGCCGTTTGCTATTACGGTCATTGGTGGTTTGGCGATGAGTACGCTCTTGACGCTCATTATCGTGCCTACCCTTTATTCGGGCTTAGAGGATGCACTGAAACGCTTGCGGACACAGGCTTTGTGGCTGAAGATTACGCAAATAGTACTGATGGTTGCTTCTGTCATTGCGATATTGCTCGCTACAGATTCTATTTGGTGGCGCTTGGCATTCTTCATTTTGGCAGTCATTTTGGTGCCGGGTGTGACGTGGTTCATCGACAGCAGTCTGCGTACAGCGCAGAGTGGGGTGGTGGCTGCCGATGAAGAGATTGTCATCACGGTTGAGAACTTGGTGAAAATATACGGTCGCCCGTCGGAGTTTGCGCGGGAGTTGGTGTCCGGTCTGAAAATCCGCGAGCGCTTGGGAATACGTGAGGAATACCAGCATTGGAAGGATTTGCGCCTATTCTTATGGATGTTGCCTTTAGCGGCGTTCTTCTATTATTTTGCCTATTTCTACCAGACGGGTGTGTTTTGGGGTATGGTAGGAGCGGTATTGGCGTGGTATCTGACGATACATATCTTGAATATTGTACAGCAATTCAATACATCAAGACATTTGTCCAGAAATCCGTCAAGCAATCCGTCCAAACGGGGGAATTGGCGGATAAAAATCACATATATCGTGTGGGTGGCGGTATATTATTTTATGCCTCTCATCACGATAGGGTGGGCGATGATGAAGTTTGCGAGCGGGTGGGCGGTGATACTTGGTGTGCTATGGTATATAGGTATATGGGTGAAATATTTGGGTGATAAGCTTGCCAAAGAGGACATCAATATTGACTTACTCGACGGCAAATTCAGGTTGTTGCGCAAGGGGATATACCGTTTTGCAACGAAAGTGCCCATCATCGGTTACAAGAAGAAACCATTTAAGGCCTTGAACGCCGTTTCATTGGAGATTCACACTGGTATGTTCGGACTCTTAGGTCCAAATGGTGCGGGAAAGACGACCCTGATGCGTATCATATGCGGTATCTTCGAGCAAAGTTACGGCAAGATTTTTATTAATGGCATTGATACACAGGAGAAACGCGAGGAATTACAGGGACTTATAGGCTATTTGCCACAAGAATTTGGTATGTACGAGAACCTCAGTTCTTGGGACTTCTTAGATTATCAGGCCTTATTGAAAGGCATTTCCAACAAAGAAATGCGGAATAAGCGCATCACCGAAGTGTTGGAAGCCGTGCACATGTACGAGACGCGCAACAAAAAAATCGGTGGCTTTTCGGGTGGTATGAAGCAGCGCATAGGGATAGCGCAGACCTTATTGAACTTACCGCGTATATTGGTAGTGGACGAGCCGACGGCCGGCTTAGACCCGCGGGAACGCATCCGCTTCCGCAACCTTTTGGTAGAGTTGTCGCGAAGCCGGATAGTCATCTTTTCAACCCATATCATCGAGGACATCGCTAGTTCCTGTAACCAGGTGGCCGTCATCAACAAAGGACTCTTAAAATATTTAGGAACTCCTTCGGATATGGCGAACATTGCGAAACAGGTGACATGGATGTTTGAAGTTACGGCGGAAGAGTTTGAGCAATTGCCTTCTACGCTACTGATTGTCCACCACATCAAAATCGGCGACATCATTCGCGTGCGAAGTCTCTCGGAAGAAAAACCGCATCCTAACGCCGTAGCAACAAATCCGGTATTGGAGGATTCCTATCTATGGCTGCTGAGAGGGGTTAAAATTGCTAACAAGGAAGAAATAATAACGCAATAGGAATAGGAGGCGCACCTGCGTGTGCGCCCTAATATCATATCATGCGCCCAACAAGCGGACCGTCATTTCGAGCGCAGCGAGAAACCTTCTATTTGGTGCGATACCCTGAAAAAAAATAGAAAAAGATTTGTTTGCTATACTTTTTTTATGTTACTTTGCGAGAATTTTTGCTCGTAATAAATCGGGGTGTATGGATAATTATGAATTAATAGCTTTCTACTTAAAAGATGCGGGTGAGGTGTCTGCACATGCGCATGCTTTGAGAAATAAGTTAAACTTGGAAGTCCGGTTTGAAAAGTTGCCTAAAAAGGTAGAAAAAATACGAGAAATGGCAACGCGCAACTCGCTGCTCGCCGTATTTAGTCGCGATGCGATGTCTTATCGAAGGGTGTTAAAATATGCCTATCACTTCCCCAATCCTGTTTTGCTTGTCAGTGAGGCAGATTCGTTATTCTCGTATGCTCATTTGAAACTTCCGATTGGTTTTTTGAAAGAAAATAAAGAAAAAGTTGTTTGGGCAAACTTCATCCAAAGACGCAATAATTTTATAAGTCTGGAACTGATTGTTCCCACAGAAGCAAATAATGACTATGCCTATATGGTGGAAAGCAACGCTATATTTATTGAAAATATCCTTGATGGTTCCGATGCACAATATCGAAAAACTATTTTTCCGGGAGGTTTTAACAGCCTATTGACCCATTTATTCAAAAATACTGCCGAGGGAGTGTTGCTGATTATGCGTCCTTACAGATTTTTTTCATGGTGGATTCCTACTTATTTGAAATTATACGAGAAGTTCGGGAAAACGCAGATAATGTTAGTCCCGCACGACGAAGAGTTATATATTCCCTGCCATTAATTCACATACATTATATTTTTAGGACAGACACGCAGGTCTGCTTCTGCTGGCGCGGCTTTGCAGGGAACTACGCTAATGTATTTCTGGTAATTCTATTCCTTGAATTTTACGGTAGAGATTTAAAGCGTAGGAATCGGTCATACCAGACACGTAGTCAATGACGGTTTGGATTTTAGTGTACATGGAGGCTTCTTTGTCCACACCATATTGCTCCGGCATGACAGACAGCAGGTTGCGAGCGTAATACGTTTCGGGTTTTAGGATGGCATCGGTGTACTCCTTGAGAATGGTCGCCAGAATTTTAAAACCAGCGATTTGAATTTGTGTAACAATGCTCGTGTGATATATTCGCTTGTAAGCCAATGCTGTACATTCTTCATAAGCAATTTTATTTTTACCACTCAGTTCTTTGATGAGAGAACTTTCAAAGCGACCTTCCATGATGTCGTCATAGTGAGCGCAAAAAATATCAGAACAAGCATTTATCAGTTTATTGATAATACCGGCACGCAAAAAGGCGATGCGCTCGTTTACATCGGTCACCACACTGAAAGTATGTTTGATGGTTTTCAAATCCTCTTTGTCATCGTCTTTATTGTAGAAATTTTCTAAAGCGGTAACTGTTTCATCATAAGAGAGGATTTTCAATTTGTGAGAATCTTCGATGTCCATAATCTGGTAGCAGATGTCATCGGCCGCCTCTACAAGGTACACTAAGGGATGTCGGGCGTATTGCAGGGGCTTTTCGCTCATTTGTATAATACCTAAGTCGTCGGCTATTTGCCGAAAAGTGTCTCTTTCACTTTGAAAGAATCCGTATTTGTAGCCTCCTTTATGAGAAGCTTTGGATTCAAAAGGGTATTTGACGATGGAGCCCAGCGTGGCATACGTCATCGTGTAACCTCCGGGACGGCGACCTCGAAAATTGTGTGTCAGCAAGCGAAAAGCATTGGCATTGCCTTCAAAATGGCTGAGGTCGGCCCATTCCTCATCACTCAATAGTTTTTTCAGGTACAATCCCTGTCCTTCGGAAAAAAACTGCGAAATAGCCTCTTCCCCCGAATGACCGAAGGGTGGATTACCTAGGTCATGCGCCAGACAAGCACTGCTGACAATGGTACCAATTTCTTCCAAGAGGTCGGGGCGTTCTAATTTGATTTTTCGGTTTTTCAAGAATTGTGCAACTTTATTGCCCAAGGAGCGACCTACGCATGACACTTCCAAGCTGTGAGTGAGGCGATTATGAACGAAGATATTCCCCGGTAAGGGGAATACCTGTGTTTTGTTTTGCAGACGCCGGAAAGGAGAGGAAAATACTAATCGGTCGTAATCTCGCTGAAATTGCGAGCGGTCGTGCGTATGAAACAGAGACGTTGAAGGCCCCGGATGATAGCGCTTTGCCGATAATAATTTATTCCAATCCATCCTCATTTTATTCACAGCCTTATTTGCGATTGTCCTTATTTACTTACAAAGTGAAAGTGGCTACCGTAGCGTTCAAAGGCGGCTTTATCCAATTCGGCTTGACAGCTTGGATGTGCAATTTTGATTAATTCTTTCGCCCGCTCTTGCATGGTTTTGCCGTACAAATGAGCGATACCATTTTCTGTGACTACATAGTGAATGTCGAAACGTGTCGTTACGACCCCTGAGCCGGAAAGCAGTACCGGTGCGATTTTGCTAATTCCTTTGTTTGTTATGGAAGGCAACGCGATGATGGGTTTACCGCCTTCACTGGCTGCCGCACCACGTATAAAATCCAATTGACCGCCACAACCGCTATAGAACTTTGTGCCGATAGAATCAGCGTTCACCTGCCCTGTAATATCAACAGAAAGAGCCGAATTGATGGCTGTCACTTTCGGTTGTCGGGCGATGATACACGGGTCGTTGGTATAGCTCACATCCATCATAGCCACTGCCGGATTGTCGTCAATGAAGTCATACACCTCTTTGCTGCCCATGAGGAAGGTGGAGACGATTTTGCCTTTGTCGTATTTCTTGTTCAGGTTGTTGACGATACCTTTATAATATAGAGGCAGTACACCGTCGGCAAACATTTCTGTGTGGACACCCAAATTTTTGTGATTTGACAACTGTGAAAGAACGGCGTTGGGGATAGCACCGATGCCCATTTGCAGCGTAGCACCGTCTTCGATGAGGCTGGCGCAGTTTTTGCCAATTTTGATGTCCTGTTCTGTTAGCTCTACATTCTTCGATTCAATGAGTGGGGTGTTGTCCTCGCAGACAATATCAATATCTGAGAGTTTGATGATAGCATCGCCCCAAGCACGCGGAACGTTCGGATTGATAACCCCAATAACGATTTTCGCGTTCTGAACAGCCGCCAAGGTTGCATCAACGGAAGTACCCATCGACACATAGCCGTGTTTGTCAGGGGGGCAAACTTGAATCATCGCTACATCCACCGGTGTCAAGCCCGTACGTATCAACTTCTGGGTTTCACTCAGGTGCACCGGAATATAATCCGCCCAGCCTTCCTGAGTGTCTTGTCGGACATTGTGACCTACAAAAAAAGATTCCAAATAAAAAACACCTTCATAGTCTTTTCCGCTATATGGCGCGGAACCTTCTGTGTGGAGGTGTTGGATTTTTACGTCTTTCAGTTCGCCGGCTCTTCCTCTGGCACAGAGGGCCTGAATCAATCCCTGTGGTGCGCAAGCTACGCTGTGGATATGAATACGATTTCCTGATTTCACAACCTTTACGGCCTCTTCAAATGATACTGTCTTACTAATTGAGTACATGATTTTTAAGATTAAAATTTAAGTTTATTGATTAATATTTCAC
>BNXR01000034.1 GCA_025999735.1 Bacteroidia bacterium
CCTACGAAAATGTTCCGAACCAAGTCCCAAAGTTAAACTGCTCTACGACAAACTAAGACACCGCCCATATCCATTCCAAACGAAAAAATTTGTAGTACACAGACAGGTTTTTGAAAAAATTCAACTAACTGAATTACAACGACTTTATTCTGGATAGTGCGCAATGTGGGTTAATTTTTTGATTAATAGGGCAAAATTAGACTAAATGTTTGTTAAATTGTGGTAAAAAGGGATATAAAGTGGCAAGGAAAGAAATGAAAAAGAGATAGCAAAGGCAGCAAGTCTGGTTTTATCTGGTGCGAATGTATCAATTATTCGCCGAATTGTAGTCTAAAAATTTCTTTTTGCCTTTCAATCTCTACTTTTAATTCACTTTCTGTTGGCAGGAATAACTTGTATTTCGAGGCAAAAAGTTGTTCGTTGCCTTTCAATATTGAGTAGCGGGCAATGTCTCTATCGGTTTGTGAACATAACACTATTCCGATGGTCGGGTTGTCGCCTTCGCCTCGCCTTAGTTCATCGTACATGCGAACGTACATATCCATTTGCCCAACATCTTGATGGGAGATTTTTCCCATTTTCAAGTCCATGAGCATAAAACATTTGAGAATGTAGTTGTAAAAAACGAGGTCAACATAGTAGTCTTCGGCTTCTGTTCGGATTAGTTGTTGTCGGGCAACAAAAGCAAATCCTTTGCCTAATTCCATGATAAATTTTTGCATATTATCAATGATGGCTTTTTCTATGTCTTGCTCTACATATCCGCTGTTGTCAGGCACTCCTAAAAATTCTAATACGGTAGGATTTTTGATAAATGCCAATTTGTCTTGCTGAAAGGCATGCGTTTTGTTTTGCATCTCTGCCATCACAGGCTCTTTTTTTTGAGAAAGAAGCAAACGCTCGTAGTATTGCGTATTGATATTTCGGTCAAGGGTGCGAACTCCCCACATTTGCTCGGCAGCTTCTTGCAAATACCAATCGCGAGCTTGTGGATTATCAACACGCAGCAGTCGCTCATAATGCGACCAGCTCAATAAAGCAGGCTGTTTGGTAGATAGTTCAGACACTATCTGACCTCTTTGTAATTGCGCAGACACTGTCTGCGCAATTTGGATATTGAATGTTTGATAAAAACGACGAAAATTTTCAATATTCCTTTTGGAATATCCCTTTCCAAATTCAGCTGTCAATTCTTGTGATGCTAAGCGCATAACATATTTGCCATAATCAGCACGTGCAGCACCATTTTGCTGTTGTTCCACAATTCGCTGCCCGATGAGCCAATTGGCTTCCACCTGCGCAAAGTTGATGGCAGAGTAGGCTCTCGAACGCGCTGAATAAATGATATGCTTCAATTGTGCTACAAAATCCTCGTCTTTTGTTATTTTCATGTTTTCGCTATTACTATGGGATAGTGCTTGGGCGTTTTGGTTTGTTTTGCTGCCTGCAAAGATACGTTATTATCCTTTAATTTCCGAATTGTGTAAGACTGTTTATCGCATCCGTTTTTTGGGAGTCCACTACGTGTAAGTATTTTTCAGTCATCGCAATAGAACTGTGCCCTAATAGAGTGGATACCGTTTTGATGTTCGCCCCTTTCGTAAGGATATTGACGGCGAAAGAATGTCTCGCACAATGCCATGTTATATGTTTATTAATGCCGACGGAATTAACCCAATGTTGTAGTGTATCAAGACATGTACGGTAGTTTGGTAATTTAAAAATGACTGTATTTTTATCTGCCGGCTGCTTTCCTATCAGATTAAGCAGGAATTTATTTATCGGGATGGTCACGACACTTTTAGCACTCTTACCCTTGGTCTTGATTTGGTCAAATTTAAGTATTTTACTATCATAGTCCACATTGGCGTAGGTTAGGGCTTTAATATCGCAGTATCTTAATCCACAATATAAAGAAAATATAAAGGCTTTTTCCACTTGCGGATACATTGAATTAGGAATTTTATTCTTTATCAACATTTCAATTTCATGTTCCGATAGGATTTCTTTTGAAATATCATTCGCTCTTTTACTGCATTTAATTCCTCTACATGGGTCAAAATTAATAATATCACAATCAATGGCACGGTTTATTATCGTTTTCCATGTGTGCCAATATGTGATAGGGCCACCATTCGTACCTCTTTCCATGAAATATTGCAGGAATTGCGTCATCATCTCTTTGTTCATATTATGAGGCGGCAGCACCGATGTATAAAAAGAATACTGCTTTTTGATGAAACGACGGAAGTGGTCAATCACTACCCATGTAGCCGTTTTGGTCTTTATAGGCTTATTTTTCTCATATACTTCTTCTAAGTGTTCCCAAAAGTTCTCGATATTCTTCTGCGGTAGGTTAATACCATTTTTTTGTAATTTGAATGCCAGCTCTTTTTGGTTTCTAATTTCCTGTGCAATTAGCAACGTTTCCTTGTTTTGCTGCTTTTCCATGAAGTTTTTCGGCTTGGACAGTAAGTACAAGTCAATGTTTTCCTTTTTACGGTCATGCTTGATATGGACTTTGCCGGTCACCGGATCTGTGTGCTCTTGCCTCCCCAAATAAAATTCGAGGTATAAACTCAACCTTCCGTCAATTAGTTCCCTTTGTCTTAATTTAGGATTTTGCTTGTTCAACGACTGTAACTGTTTCATAATTAATCTGTTTTATCTTGTTCTTACTTTGATTAACACAAAGGTAATATAATCTTTTTAATAAGTGTACTATTTGTACAGAAATATTGTTAGAATAAGAAAAAAAGATGATAAAACATAGAAAATAGTTATTTTAGATATGCCACTAAGTGCTTGTTTTATTGGCTTTTAGTATCTGTTTCTACCCTTTTTCTAACTCCTGCATTTTTGGCAAAATTTATGTACTACAAATTTTTTCGTTGGGAATGGATATGGGCGGTGTCGTAGTTTGTCGTAGAGCAGTTTAACTTTGGGACTTGGTTCGGAACATTTTCGTAGGATAATTATCTCATCTTGAACATTTTGTGCTGTTGTCGTTATTGCCTTTTGCGTGTTTGCTGTCCGCACAATTTCCTTCCATTGCGAATGATAAAGTTTGTACTCTTCTTGGCTTTGTTCGGTGTTTTGAGGCAAGAGTTTGAGTTGATAACGAATTGTACTAACTACGTGATAAGCAAGTAATCCCAAGTGCAAATGAGCCAATGAACTTTGGTCTTTTTTGTGGTAAATAGGGCGTAAGTCCAAGTCTGTTTTCAGGCAGCGAAAGGTGGATTCTATTTCGCGAATAATGTTGTAGGAATCCCAAAGTATTTTTTCGGTATCTTGAATCGAAGTGCGCAAAAAATAAATGCCACTTTGTTCGTTAATTATTTCATTATCTTTTACTTGCCACCCTATTGAAGTCACTATTCGCTTCTCTTTTACTCCTTCTGATTGGTTCTTCCGTTTCTTGGTAATCTGCTTAATTTCAACCTGAAACGTGATGTCGTGATAAAAAATAATCATCACTTTTCTCACTTTCAACTTTTAGCAGTTCGATTTTCTGACCTTTTCGGTCTTCTGTGCAAACAATTTCTGAATCGTTTACTACTTGATAACATTTTAAATTAGAACGACTTACAGAAATATAATCAAAATTATTTTCTTTCAACATCGCCAAATTTTCTTCCGTTGCAATGCCTGCATCCATCACCACGATGGCGCGTTGTTGGGCGATGGTCGTCTTCGCCCGAAGGTCAATAACCACCTACTTGAGCGTTTTGGGGTCGGCAATATTGCCTTCTAACAGGGAAGAGTGCTTTATAAATCCCTGTGGGTTAATAACTACGGCTAAAACGATGAGTTTGCAATCCGAGCGTTTTTCCTTGCTGCGACCGTGTTTGGCAATTTTGCTCCTCGCCATTCTGCCCTCAAAATAGGTGTTAGTTAGGTCATAAAGTATGATTTTGTCCTCTATATCAAAGAGTTCGTTAGTCGTTTGGGAAAAATAATGTTCGAGTTCTGTGTGCAAATGGTACAATTTTTTGGACATACGATAAAGGCGGTCTTTATTGATTTGGGAGGCGGGAAAGCCCGTCAACTCGCATACCGCTGAATTTTCTCTAATCCATTGTGCCGTAGCCAATTCGGAGGCAGGATGCACAGCACGACTAATAACCTGTGTCTGAGCCAATTGTATCTCTTTCTGAGAAAATCCATGACTTTTCAAAAATGCCGCAAACTGCAGTCGCTCAAGCGTTTGAAAACAAATTGACTCGGCTCCAATCTCTTTGACATCGTTGTGTTTCAAACTGTTAGAATAAATCGTTTCCAGTACCTCTCCATTTTTACCGCGCTTTTTTGCCGGCTTTTCGCCCGTATCTATGCGCTTTTCGCCAATCAACCGATCCCACCATGCGTCGGTAAATTGATTGACAACGGCATCTTCTGTTTCCGCTTGACGAAACAATTTGTTAGTCATATTGTCTTGACGTTCAACGAGTTTACGCCGTATCAAGTTGAGCTGCTCAATGCTCACATCCTCGCTCAAAAAGCCAATATTGAGCAACGTGCGATGACAAACCCGGTCATCGTGGTTCCGATAACTTTCTACCAAACGCCAGTAAGCATCACTTCTGTTTAGCGTTGGATTATGCCGTAATGAAAACTTGAAATACATGCCGCAAAAGTACTACCTAACGTATTGATATACAATACCCCCCTGTGTACTACAAATGAAAAATTACCCATTTTAGGGCAAAAAATAACAATTTTCAGCAAAAATCAACGAAAAATACACGAAATATCCCCCTAATGAGCATGGTTTAGCCTGATTTTATGTTATTAAACATAGAATTTTTTTTGAAATAAACTGATTTTGCGCAATGTGGGTTAGGATTGATTACATTTCGTATTGCAATGATTTTAACAACCCTGCGACTAATGTCCCAAACAGTCCCAAATGTCCTAATCTGCAATGATACCGATTTTCAAACCGCGTTAGAGTTAGTCAAAATCCTGATTCAACACGCCGCAAAGGTCTTTGACACTTTGCCACCCGAAACCGCACCGCCGCTACAGCCCAACCAAAAGCAACTGTTTTTGGAAGCATTGCCGCCCGAATTTTCGCGGCATGACTACCTGACCACCGCCAAGCGTTTGGAAATTCCCGACAAAACCGCCGAAAAACACATTGCCAAGTTCACGCAAAGCGGGCTGATAAATCATTTTGCGCACGATAAATACAGAAAAAGCAACCAATAATGGCTGCTTTTTCTTTTTTCTACTCTTTTTTTCTTTTTCTTCTGTTAATTTCAAAAATAATTTGTACTTTTGTGCCGTTTTTCTGACAATTCTAAAAGGCAAAAGTCAGAATAAATGTAATAACTTGATTGATTGATAAATAAATATAAAAATTAACGCTATGTTATTTGGTAATAAAATTAGACAGTTAAGAGAAGAAAAACAGATGCTGCAACGGCAATTTGCCGCAGCATTGGAAATTGATACGCCGATGTACAGTAAAATTGAGCGTGGCGAACGCCGCGCCAAACGCGAACAGGTTATTGCACTTGCCGAAATTTTTAAAGTCAATCCGGATGAATTTTTGACACTTTGGATTGCCGACAGGATTATTGAAGCGATAGAAGACGAAAAAGAATTGGCGGACAGAGCGTTGATTGTTACACAAAAATATCTTAAAAAATAAATGAAACAACTTCCCACAAGAATATTATCCATAATCGAAGAACTGATAGACCAATATCAAGAGGACGACCGCTATAATCGCCCTTGGATAATTGGTTTTAGTGGTGGAAAAGATTCTACCGTTTTGCTTACTTTGGTTTGGCTTGCGCTCTTGAAAATTAAAGAGGATAATCCAAATGCCGAACTCAAGCGGCAAGTATATGTAGTTTGCAACGATACGATGGTTGAAAATCCGGTTATCGAAGAATATGTAACCACCGTTTTGCAGACCATTCAGAAAGCCGCAAAAGAACAGCAACTGCCCATTATCGTAAAAACCACAACCCCGCAAATTGAAGATACATTTTGGTGCTGCGTAATCGGCAAGGGCTATCCTGTGCCTAACAATTCATTTCGTTTTTGCACCGAAAAAATGAAAATTAAACCAACCTCAACTTTCATTACAAATCAGGTTGCGGCAGATGGTGAGGCAATTATTCTAATCGGAACACGACTCGACGAAAGCCAACAACGCGCGAAATCCATAAAAAAGCACGATATAAAAGGACACAGATTGTCGAAGCACCCGCTAAATCCCAATACTTACACTTACGCACCTATCAAAGAATTGATGTTAGAGGAAGTTTGGTATATCATAAATGCTTTCCCTTCGCCTTGGGGTTTTGATAATCAGATACTTTTCAAAATCTATATGGACGCTTCGGCAGACGATTACGAATGTCCGGTTGTGGTAACAGATGATAAACACAAATCTTGCGGGCAAAGCCGTTTCGGTTGTTGGGTATGTACCGTTGTGAAAGAAGACAAATCAATGTCGGCACTGATAAAAAACGGTGTAGCGTGGATGCAGCCCTTACTTGATTTTAGGAATAGATTGGTTGATAACCGCAATGTTTCGGAAAACCGTAGTGAAACTCGCCGTAACGGACAACCCGCCGTTGATGAAACAGGGCATAATATGGGTAATTACACGATAGAATACCGCATACAACTTTTGCGGGAACTACTGACAATCCAAAAAGATACGCAACAATATCGTTCAAGTATCGACCTGATTACAAGCCAAGAACTGATTGCAATACAAGTGATGTGGTACAGGGACGGCAATTTTTCTACGACCGTAAATGATATTTACAACGAAGTGTATGGTTATGATTTGCAAAATGATACTTACAGATTAGCTGCATAAAAAGAAAAGAATATGAATAAGAATTTAGAATATTATGTACATTGTTTCACGCACTTAAAGCGAGATATGAAAAACGGTGGTGCACCACACAAGCCTATTTTGCTACTGAGTGTAATTAGTTTGTTTGAAAAAGGCATTTTTACTAATAATCAAATTGATATATTGCCCGAATTGGTTGCCTCGTTCAAAACAAATTGGGCGAAACTTGTTGTAACAAATCATTTTCCAATTTTTGCTTTGCCGTTTTATCATTTAAGTTCCGAGCCATTTTGGATATTAATAGCCAATGCAGGTTGCGAAAAATGGATTGAATCGAAAAGTTCAATGCGCAGTTTTGGGAACCTGACGACAGCAATAAATTATGCTTTGATTGACAATGAATTAGCAAATTTGCTTTTAGTGCCTGAAAATCGCGACATTCTTAAAATTGCCTTGTTAGACAAATATTTCCCCGATACAAAATCAAATTTCGGAACGGGCAACGATGATGATTTGCCGTCTGAGAAACTTTTGCACGATAATTCCGAAACTTACAAACAGAAAATAATTGAGTTGAAAAATCAGGTTGATGAAAATTCTTTTCAGGAAGAAATTTTTATTCGCGGCGGACTTTTCAAGCGGGAAATTCCGAAAATTTACAATCATACTTGTACCGTTTCGGGCTTGAGGATTTCAGCCGTTGCCAATGTTTCGATGGTTGATGCTTGTCATATCGTACCGTTTTCGGAAGGTTACGATGACACTTTAACTAATGGAATTGCCCTTTGCCCAAATTTGCACCGCGCATTTGACAGAGGATTGATTTCAATTTCAGACGATTACACTATTTTGACAAACAAAAACTTCGTTGAGAATCAAAAATCGGTATTTAATATTTCGCAGTTTGCAGGAAAACAAATCTTTTTGCCATACACAGAAGAGTTATATCCTGATTTGGGGAATATTGCGGTGCATAGAAAGAAGTTTGGGTTTTAAAAATCAAAAAGTAAATTAATATGAAAATTAGACAAGATTTTGTAACAAACAGCAGTTCTGTAAGTTATATTGTTTCAATGTATAAACCGATGGTTGACACTATATTAAAAAATTGTCAACATAGTTTTAGTAATTCAAAGGATCGTGCAGTTCAATTATTGTATGATGAATTATTAACTAACGGTACGAGAAATATGTTAGATGGTATTGAAATTTACACAAAAAAATTACAATTCAGAACCGACGGCGATACTATGAATGAAGATGCTTACGACAAACCAATAGATGAAATAGATTTTGACACTCTGCCTGACGATGATGTTTGGGCTTTAGTGTACGGAGAATATATAGAGAAACAAAGGATTACGGAAATCAATGGATTTGGAGTTACACAAGTTAATACATTTTAAAATATGAAAATAAGGCAAGATTTTGTAACAAATAGCAGTTCGGTTAGTTATATAATTACTTTTTGTCCTTCGCTATATCACTCTGTAGATAATTATATGTGGAGAGGGAGAGAAGATAGCAAGAATATAAAATATTCAAGAATAGAAGAATTATTGACAAAAGATATACTCGATACAGGAACAAGAGCATATTTGGAAGGTTGTGACTTATATGTCAAAAAATACGAATTTGACACAGACGAAATACAAACAGATGAGTTTATAGAAGAATCAGGCGAAGAGATTGATTTCAAAACTATTGCTGACGATGATTTATGGAATTATATTCGAGGGCAATTTTTTGCGAAGGGTGATTTAGGTCGGATTTGGGGATTTGGAGTAACTCAAGTTGAAACATTCTAAAGATGAAAATAAGGCGACAGAATGATTCATACAACTTTATCGGAGATACCGAAACAGGAGTAACTTTCAGGTGGGGAAAGACATTGAAAGAAAATCCATTGTTTGCACCGCACCCTGAATTAGTAGATATATCTATTTCCAATCATTGTAGCAAAGGTTGTTCGTTTTGTTATAGAAATAGTGTAAAAAATAACTCGTTTATGACACTAAATGAATATGGTTATGTTTTAGATTCATTGCAACACCCAAAATTGGGCAATGTTTTTCAAATAGCAATTGGAGGAGGAGAACCGCTTGAACACCCAAATTTTATCGAAATTATTAATGTAACGCATATTCATAATATTGTCCCAAACTTTACTACCAACGGGGATTTAATAAACAAAACGATAGCAAAAGAAATTGCCTCGAAAGTTGGTGCAGTAGCAATTTCCTGTCAAAATATAGATGATTTGGATACAACAAAAATTGAAATCCTATCTGAATATAAAATAAAAACGAATATTCATTTTTTGTTAAACTCAGACACATTAGAACAAGCCATTGATATATTAAAAGGGCAATATAATGAGTTATTAATCAATATCAATGCAGTAATTTTTCTAACTTACAAACCGTGTGGACGTGCAGATGAATCCAGACTATTGAATTTGAATGATGACTTTTTGAATTTTGTTAATTTGATAGATAATTCGCATTGTTGTACAAAGATAGGATTTGATGCTTGTTTTGTTCCAAATTTGATGAGATATACAAAAGTGAATACTAACTACATTGACCCTTGCGAATGTGCCTTTTTTTCTGTTTATATTGATGAGAAAATGAATGTAAAACCTTGTTCTTTTACAACAGATGAAGGCGAATCTTTTAATTTAAAGGATTATTCATTTGAAGAAATTTGGAACACAAAGTTTATGAATGTACGACAATCAAGAACTAACAATTGCAAAAGCGATTGTAAATTAAAACAGGAATGTCGAGGAGGATGTCCTTATTTTGAAAAATTAAATATTTGTTATTCTTGATATTATGAAAAATATAGGTTGGAAACAATTAGAAAGAAACAGTGCATCCAAAGAAATTGGATTTGAGCAATTTTGTTTTCAGATTGCATACAGAAAATATGCCGCTTTGGGACATTTTGACTCTTGGTATAATACACCTGGGTCGGAATTTTATTTGACACTTGAACAGGATTTTGATGAATTAAACCTAAAAGCAGGCGATGTCGTTGGTTGGCAAGCAAAGTTTTGGCTAAACAATGCCGATGAAGATAATTCACCATTAGATGCTAATCACAGAACAGAACTAATAGCAGGATTCAATACTTCATTAAAATACAAAACTAACCTGAAAAAGTGGATTATTTGCACTCCCGGAAAATTTTCTAATACAGCACCTCATAAGGTAGTGGATAAGTTAGAAGGAGAAATAAAAAATATTAAAGCAGACACAATAATTGAGTATTGGCACAAAGATATTTTTCTTGCTTTCGCATTACTCGATAATGATTTTTATAATAACCTCTTCAATCATTATTTCTCTACTAAATTCATTGGGTACGAGTATATTAAAAGTTTTTCAGAAAAACGATTAGAACGATTAAAAGATAAGTTTGATATTGATTTATATGTTGAAAATGAGATAGACAAACATTTGTCCTATATCATAGATATTGAAAAAGTACAGAAAAAATTGTTAGGCATATTGGGGAATGCTAAACGACTAATTAAAAATAGATTTCCGTTTAAAAAGGAGGAAGATATACAATATAGATATTTGGATAATGAGTATACGCAGAATGTAAAAGATTTGATTAATGCACGATGTAGATTAGTTGAGGATATTTATACTACGGTAAATACTTCTTTTAATCATGCTGTTGTTTGTGAATTAATAGAAAAACACAGGCAAAATTGCTATGATATAATTACCAAATTAAATCAACAAATTCATGCCAATACATATATATCAGAGCCTGATGAAAAGAATCAAGATTATTATCACGAAGAACATACTCATAAATTTTGTTTAGAATTTATCAATGAACTATCAGGTTATTTGTTTGGTAAAGATGAAAAAAATGATGATGGTAGTATCGAATATTATTTGCATTTATATTCTCAGCCATATGTTCATGTGCTCGGCTCTGCTGGCTATGGAAAAACTAATTTGGCTTGTGCTGTGTGTAAAAAATATTTAGAAAACAACGTGCCTGCATTGCTTATTTTAGGTTCTAATATAAAAGACCATTCTTCTCCTCAAGACCAAATAATAGCAGGTCTTGATTTAAAGAATGAATATTCGTTTAAGGAATTATTATTTGCTTTGAATGAGTTAGGTAAAGCAACGCAGCAGAAAGTTCCGATAATTATTGACGGTTTGAATGAATCAATACCAACAGCCAAAATATGGAAAGATGCGCTGCGTGATATTATTTATGACATAAAATCATTTGAAAATCTATTACTTATTACTACATTAAGAGAGGGCTATGTACAACAAGTATTTGATGAAACTTCTTTTCTTGATGTGAAAAATCACTACAAAATAGAAGGTTTTAATAATTACAACATTAAAGATGCTGTAAATAAATACTTTACTAAATACAACATTTCAACAAAAGGACAATATAATGAAACATTGTTTAAGAATCCTTTGCTGTTAAAAATGTTTTGTGAAGCAAATAAAAATTCTTCCAACGCAATAATTACACAAAATAGTATATACAAGTCCATTGACAATTATATTTCAAATCTTATTTTAAAAATTGCTAATGGCGACCCTTTAAGAAAAAGCAAAGTAACAAATGGACTTGAATCAATTTCAAAACAACTTTGGGAACATAATTCGAGAACAATTTCATATCCAGATGAATATATATCTTTAATTGATGGGCAAATTGATTCTTTTGAAAACAGCCTTGCCCATGCAATGATGGATGAAGGTATGTTTTTTCTACGAAATTCTGATGGAGATAATGAAGTAATACAATTTACATACGATTTGGTTGGTGGATTCTGTATGGCAAAGTATTGTCTTTTAAGAAACAAAGATGAAAATGGAATAAAGGATTTCCTTCAATCAGATGAATTTCAAAAACTTATTCCTTCTGATAATAGCCACCCATTAGCCGAAGATATTCTTAAAGCAATACTACATTTAATTCCAAATCGTTGTGGTAATAAACCATTATACAAAATAGTACCGAATCTTGCCACAACAGTCTATATTACCAATCTTGATGTTTTATCACAACATGTTACTGACCAAAATGAATTAGTGGCGTTTTTTACTTCATTGGCTTTTGATGACTCTAATATAAGTACTCTTTGCGAGAAAATTTATATTGAAATTATAGAACAAAATGATTTTAGTAATGTTGCTATTTTATATTTTTGTTATTTCAATTGGTCTAATTTTCAACGAGATATTTATTGGAATGAGAAAGTTAGAAGTAATGTGTGGAAAATTCTTCAATTGCTTAAAACCTTAGTAAAAGAATCATATATCAATAACCTGACAGAAGTTGAACAATATAATCATATTATCTTTTGTTCGTTGCTTTTTTCTTCAACGGATAATGAAATAAGAAATTTGGCTACAAAAACCTCCGTAATTATTTCTCAAACCAATCCATATCAAATTTTAGAAATACTAAAAAAATCTATTAACCTTACAGATATTTGTATTTTAGAAAGAATCGTTGCCGTGTTGTGTGGTGTTGTTTTGAGAATTAAAGATAGAAATTTCACAAATGAATGTTGTGAATATTTACAAAATGAATTCTTGCCCAATACTACAACAAATCACGTTATCATTTTAGACTATATTGAAACTATATTTGAGTTTGGAAAATCATATTTTGGCTATCCTTATTCAGTTGAAATACTATTCAGAAATCTAAATGAAGAGTGGAAAAATGACATTGAATTTGAAAAGAATATTCTTGAAGATGAAAAATTTGAATATTCTTTAGAAATTGATATTTTTAACTATGATTTTGTGAAGTATCAAATAAGAGGAATTAGTGGAGATGAACATAATAATTTATATGAATCAGATATACTTTCAAAATTATATTTCCGAATAGGGCTACATGGGTATGCAAGAGAATTATACAAAGAGATTGAACAAAAACTATCAGAAGAGCAAAAATATAGAAGAGATGATGATATGGATTCTCGAGAAAATTATTTATATAAATATCTTTGGAGTTCATATTATGAATTTATCGGCTATCTTATAATGAACAATTTTATTGAAAAAGAAAATCAATCATTATTCCGTATTAACGATATTATGATAGACCCTTCATTCCCCCAACTACCACCAAAATTTCAATTAGTGAACGATTGCTTTTTACCTGCTTATAATGAAAGTGTTCAAGAATGGTTAAATAGGGATAAAAGTGATTATTATGAAAATGTTTACAAAACTATTTTAGCGGACGAAGGCGATGATGAATGGATTTTACTTAATGCGAATTGTACACAAAAAGATGACAACAAATATTATAATCAAATTGTTATTTCAGTTGATACTTTGGCATTTGGTTCTCCTGACACATTGAAAAAGATTGAAGAGAATGATTTTTACCTAAATCCAAATGGAATTCACAATATTTATTCGGGTGAATTACCTTGGGGCGATAATACAAAAGAAAATGATAGTTATCAAGAGAATGATGATTATAAAATTATTGTGCTTTCTCAAGAATATTCTTTTCAATCGTGGAGCAGAATGCGAACAAATTTGTGTGAGAGTTTTCCATTTTTAGATAGAGAAGTTGCAATATCATTAAAATTATGGTTTAATCCAATAGATTTATCATTTTATTACGAAAGAGAAAAAGTTACAAAATATATTGGGGCAAATGGGAGCCAATTTTATTTTATCAAAAAATCATATTTGCAAAAATATCTATCAGAGAATCATTTGCAAATTGTACACCATAAGTATATTACAAAATATGGGGAGTTAGGTACACCAGATAATGAAAGAAACTTGAATCCTTCATATAAAGACATAAAAGTGAATAAAGTATTGCAAATCAAATAATTATATTATGTCCGAATCTCAAAACATAGAATACAAAAGCAGTTGGCGTGACGAATACCTGAAATGGATATGCGGCTTTGCCAATGCGCAGGGCGGCACGCTCTACATTGGCAAAGATGATAATGGCAAGGTGGTAGGTGTAAAAGATTCCAAAAAGTTGATGGAAGACCTGCCGAATAAAATCACAACCATTTTGGGCATTGTTGCGGAAGTGAATTTGCACGAAACCGCAGACGGCGAGTATATCGAAATTGTTGTCAGCCCGCAGCCCAACCCTGTGAATTACAAGGGCGAGTATCATATCCGTAGCGGTAGCACCAAGCAGGAACTAAAAGGCGCGGCGTTGGATAAATTCCTTTTGGGGAAACAGGGCAAGCATTGGGACAGTGTGCCAATGCCCAATGTTACGGTTGCCGATTTGAAACCCGAAACATTTGATTTTTTTCGCAAACGCGGCGTAAAAAGCAAACGCCTTGACGAAGACGCGCTAACCGACAGCAACGAAATTTTGCTTGACAATCTGCAACTTACAGAAGATAACTATTTGAAACGTGCTGCCGTTTTACTTTTTCACCCCAAACCCGAAAAATTTGTAACAGGTGCGTTTATCAAAATCGGTTATTTTGAAACAGACAGCGATTTGATTTTTCAGGACGAAGTTCGCGGCAACCTTTTTGAACAGGTCGAAAAGACAATGGAACTGCTTTTTACAAAGTATATTAAAGCAATAATCAGTTACGAAGGCAAATTTCGTGTAGAGAATTACGAATATCCGTATGATGCAGTCCGCGAGGCAATTCACAACGCCGTTGCCCACAAGGATTATACAGGCGGCACACCCATTCAAATCAGCGTTTATAAAGACAAAATTATGATTTGGAATTACGGACAACTGCCCCAAAATTGGACAATGGAAAAACTGTCGAAAGGCAAGCACCCTTCAATACCTTTCAATCCCGATATTGCCAATGCGTTTTTCAGGTGCGGTTACATTGAAACTTGGGGACGCGGTTTTTCTAAAATGACAACACAATGTCTTGTTGCCGAACTGCCGGAGCCGCTGTATTATTACGATATGTCGGGCTATTGGGTAGTGTTCCGCAAAGATGTGATTAACGAAGAAGATTTGCGCGACAAAGGGCTGAATGAAAGGCAGGTAAAAGCGGTTTTGTATGTGAAAGAAAAGGGGAAAATTACCAACAGTGAATACCAAGAAATAAACGAAATTTCAAAAAGAACAGCCGCTTATGAATTGGTTGAATTAGTCGAAAAGTATAAAATACTCAAACAACTTGGGGCAAGTGTTGGCACTTATTATGAATTGGAATAGCGTGCAAAAAGCGTGCAAAGCGTGCAGCGAGCGTGCAAAAAGAGTGCAAAGCGTGCAAAATATATTTTGGAATAAACAAAAGGAATTGCCGAAGTTTTGCCGAAGTAATACCGTAGATGCCGAAGTTAGAAAGGGATTTGGTGTCGGAACTTGTTACGAATTGATAATTGGACAATAATAGGGCAAAAGGGGTAATGATTGCGCAATAGTTGCGCAAGTGGGGCAATGAAATTTTGAATTAGTTAATTCGTAGTCATTTAGATGTCTATTCAATCAATTATTAGTCAATTATAAAAATGATAACTTGCCGAAGTTTTATAATGGTTTTAATGCAGGTACTTATTATGAGTTGGCAAATAAAAACGTCCGCTAAACGTCCGAAAGGTGCGGGTTACTACCAACTAAAAAATTGCCTCATAATTGGCTCAATTGGCTCATTGGTAGGCAAAACAAGAATATAAGTAGTTGAATAATAATATAATAATAAAACAGGAGTAAAATAAATGCCTATTGAAGAAAACTTGTTCTTAAACACCCTCTCTTTTGAGTTTCCGAAAGAGCCTGTTACATTCTATTTTTCGTTGGAAGATAGAACAGATTGCCGTTTGACAATGCTCAAAAAGCACAACTTGTTCCCGCAAAATATCAAAGATATTTTTCCGAACATTGTAAAAAGCGATATGCTTTTTACTTCGTTTGACAGGCAAACAGACGGCTTGCTGCCGCTCGCCGTTGATTTTCGTTTGCCTGAAAATTATTTTTTGGTAAAGCGTTTTTACAACCGTCTTATAAGCGGCTACTTGAAAAATCGCGGCTTGTTTGTTGAGCCAAACCACATTACAAAAGACAATCAGGCTTGGAAACTCAACAATTACGAAAACAGCCGTCAAGATTGCAACCTATATGACCGTTTCACGCTCAAAGTGGATTACGACCACTTTAACCGCCGTCCGCAACTCATTTTATCATTCGACCGCCCCGCGCTCGTTTATAAAACTTCTGTTGAAACACTTTTAACGTCCGCCGATACCGACCCTTTCACGCCGTCAGACACGCCACAGCCAACCGCCGACCTTGTCAATCGGGTACTTTACGAACAGCCCGTAACGCGCGAAGACGGCACAGTTTATAACATTCGCAAAATAGACAAACACAAGTATTTGTCTGAAAATTGGAAAGAATACAATACGCAATTTGCCTATCCAATAATGAATCGCAAATTAGCCGCATATCTTGGTTTTGATGATGAAACAGACGAAGAACAAGCAAATGCCAACAGCCAATATGCTGATTTTATGCCTAAAAACCGCTATAAAAAGTATTACGATAAAATCAAATACTTTTATCAAACATTTCTTGATAATGCAGATTTTAGGGTATTGTTTCCAATAGCAAAAGACGGTTTTTTCGTTGGCAAGCAAAACACAGGTCAGACCTACCAAATCAGACAGTAATGTGCTCATTTTCGGTGGTGGTGCAACCGAGCGCAACCCTCAAAATGGAGTGAATAATGGACCGTTCACACCCGCGCCAAGCAGCAATATTCAACTGATTTGCATTTTCCCCCAAGACGATATAACCCCCGCTCGACAGTTGCTTTCATTTTTTCGCGATGGTTACAAAAACAAGTATTTTTCAGGGTTGAAAAAATACACAGGTAAAGATTTCAGTTTCGCGCCGTCAGATTTACACATTCAATTTGTGGATAAAAAGAATCCAATACCCGAAATCGAAAACTTCTTGTACAACGCCGACCAAAACCAGAAAATCAATTCCGAAGTCAGTCATTTAGCATTATATTTAACGCCGATTAGCAAATATGCAACCAGCAAGGAAGACCGCAAAATATACTATTTTATTAAGGAACTGCTCTTGAAATACAACATTGTTTCGCAATGTATCGAAACGCAAAAAATGTTGAAAGTATTACACGATGATAATACAAAAACAGATTATAAAGGGCAACCCTTAAAGAATTTTGCATATACATTGCAAAATATGGCGATTGCCATAAATGCCAAATTAGGCGGAACACCGTGGCGTATCAATACGCAGAAACAGGACGAACTGATTGTAGGCGTTGGTGCGTTCAAAAATACCGACACCAACACGCAGTATATCGGCTCTGCATTTTCATTTGACAATACAGGTGCTTTTAACTCATTCGAGTATTTTCAGAAAGACGAGTTGAAAGAACTTGCGGGGTCAATCAAAAATGCCATTCTTAATTTTTCAAGTGCCAACGGCATACCGAACGCCTTGTAATTCATTACTATAAAGAAATGAGTTTGGTTAAGGAATACCCGCATATCGAAAATGTTTTGCAGGAATTAGAGATTGATATTCCTGTTTATATTGTTACGATAAACAAAACCGAATCCGAAAGCATAGTTTTGTTTGACGGCAAAAACCCTGATTTAATGCCTTACAGCGGGCGGTATATCAATTTAGGAAACAAAACCTATTTGTTGTGCAACAATACCCGATACGAAAACGCCGTTTTTTAGAAAAATGGACGGTTATCCGTTTCCTGTAAAAATCAAAATTGATTGTCCGAACAATGCAACACAAGACATTGATACGCAAACAATAAACAACCTGATAGACCAAGTTTATCAATTCAGCCGTATTTATTGGAAGTCGGTAAAACAGCAAAATTTGCCTGTAACAATCAAATATCCCGAAATGATTGCTCAAATGATGCCATATTTCCACAATACAAACATTGATTTTATCGACACAACACACCTTTGGTTTTTGTAATGTCCCAAATTCTTTTGAAATGGGGAAATATCGTGCAAGCAAGAGCAGAACTCAAACTTGTTTGAAGTTATGCCAAGCGTAGCCGATATTGCCGTTTAGGAAATAGGGGATTTGCAGGATTTAGGGTAAATCCGTAATCTAAAAATTCGTTGTCGTTTCTCCAATTTCCCCTAAATCCTCAAAATCCGCAAGCGTGTTTTTTGGGGAATATTCTTTTTATAGGAGGTATAAATCCGTTTTTTTATTAATTTTGCAGTCGTAAAATATTACAAATTTATGACGAATAAAACATTATACATAATCGGCAATGGTTTTGATTTGTACCACGATTTACCAACAAAATATTCTGATTTTCGAGAATATTTGCAAAAACATAATTCAAGTTTGGAGTATTTGTTGGAAACTTCTTTTTCGGTTGATTTATGGTCTGATTTTGAAAATCATTTATCAAAATTAGATTTAGACGCAATATTTTCCGATAATTATGATATATTGCCAGATGAAGACAGCGATAGAGACGGCGACAAATATCCGTTTATTGATAAAATGGAACAAATTAAAAACGACCTGACAGTTGGTTTGAAAAATGCTTTAAGAGATTGGATTTTATCTCTTGAATATCCCGCTAATATTGATGATTTATTACTGAATTTAGATAAAGAAGCAATATTTTTAACTTTTAATTATTCGAATACTTTGGAACAATTTTACAAAGTAAAGTCCAACCAAATAATTTACCTACACAATAAGGCTGAAAAATTAAATTTGAACAATATCAGACCAAAAGAGCGATATTATATTGAAGACAACAGTGATATAATCATTGGACACAACATTAAAAAACTTCAATTTAAAATACCAAAAGTAAATCGGAAAGGATTTAAAACAGCATATTCTTGCGAAGAAGGTTTTGAGCAGATAAAACTTTATGATAATTTTAAGGATACAGAACAAATAATAAGTGAGCATAGTTGCTTTTTCAACAACCTGTATAATATTGAAAAAATTATCATAATAGGACATTCTTTATCTGATGTTGATTTGCAATATTTTCAAGAAATAAGTAAAAATACTATCAATGCCCCCAAATATAAAATTACCTATTTTGGGCAAGATAAATTTGACGAAATCAAAAATCAATCCGCAAAATTTCTGCCTAATTCTACTTGTATCGAATATATCAATGTTAATCTTGATGAAGTAGAAATTGACGATATAAAACTCAAAATCAGGTGAATTTTTCCAAAAAACCTTGACAGCCGCCACTACATTGCTTTTTAACTTGCATATCTTTTTTTCTTCTTTTGCTCTTTTTTCTTTTCTTTTTCGGGGAAAAAATAATTGTGTTTTTTGTTTTGTCTGTTTAGCAGTTTTTGTGCGTCGAAACAGCAAGTTAGCGCAACAAAAAGCATACGCCGCCAAAATATAAGATAGTGATAAATGCCTTTGTATCTTTGTGTTCGGAAAGAGTCAGGGCTATACCAAGTCCATACCAAGTCCATACCAAGTCCAAGCTCTTTAACCCACATTGCACTTATCCGCTCATAACTCTCAGGGGTTCAGTCGTGTTATTTTTTAGATTTGCCAATTTTGGCACTACGGATTTTTTTCGGACAAATGGTGCCTGTCGGTAGCCTAAGGCCTGATAGATAAGCCCAACCTTCTCATTGGGTTCGCTGCACCTGCGTAATCTAACAATCTGATTTTTATCATTTTCAACACTAGTGGTTACCACTTTCTGCGTGTTCATCACCCGTACGATTTCACGCCATTCACTGTGGATGCTTTGTTGCTTTAGCTTGTGGCGGACAGTGTTCACAAGCCAGTACGCCAGCAACCCAAGATGTAAATGTGCTTCGCTCGCCTGGTCCTTCTTGTGGTAAACTGGACGAAGGTCGAGGTCGGTCTTCAAACAACGGAAACTACTCTCTATATTCCTGATACTGTTGTAGATAACCCAAACTAATTCCTCGTGGTTTTCCGTTTTTGTCAAACTCGTTTTCACAAAATAAACACCTTGCTCTTCCTTCTTTTCAATCACAACAGCGGGCTGCAATTGCCACCTTATTTGGGTACAAATTTCTTTCGTATCTTTCTTTATGTCAATCGAATAAGCCCTGTTGCCACTCGGATACTTTGCTTTCAGTCTGCCGATTCGTTCGCAGACTTTCCCGTAATCTTTTACCCCGCCTTTTTTATGGATGCTCGCTTCTATTCCACGCATCCCTTCATCAAAACGCTGACAAAATTTATCGTGCATGGCACTTTCTTTCAATGCTTTAAGCGGACTTTCAATTTTCAGGTAATACTCCGAATCGCCCTTTTCGACCTCAATTTCCTGTAGGGTTATTTCCCTATCGCGGTTGTCTGTTACAATAACTGGGTTGACATTTGAAACTTTATATTTCGTTAGTTTTGAACGACTTACACATACATAATCATAGCCTTTAGATTTCAACAACTCAAGATTTTCTTTCGTTGCAATGCCTGCATCCATCACCACAACTGCCTTTTTTGCGCTCGAAGAAGTATTCAATCTCAAATTTTCAATAATGCTTCCAAGTGTTTGGCAATCAGCTATATTCCCTTCAAAGATAGTAGAATATTTGATAAAACCTTCCACATTCACCACCAATGCCAAAACAAGCAGTTTGCAATCGCTCCGTTTTTCCTTACTGCGACCGAATTTGGCTATTTTACTCTTTGCCATGCGACCTTCAAAATAGGTATTGGTCAAATCGTAAAGAATGATTTTATCCTGTAAATCAAACAGTTCGTTAGTCTTGTGGGATAAATATTGTTCCAAGCCATCCTTTTCGGAGTACAACTTGTTGGATATGCCGTACAATTTGTCTTTGGTCATCTTTTTTACAGGATAACCGGTTAATTCACAGATACTTGAATTTTCACGAATAAAATCAGCCGTTTTCAATTCCGAAGCCGGATAAACCGCTCGCGAAACAATGTGGGTCAGAGCCAATTGAACGTTTTCCTCTTCCCATCCGCGCTGGAGAAGAAACTTGTCAACCCCCAACTCCTGCAATGCCTGCAAGCTCATCCATTCGGCACCCAATTCTCTGACATCCTCATTTTTTAGTGTCGATAAATCAACCTTTTCCCAATCTTTGGCTTCCGATTGAATTTTCTTGACAAGGTCTATTTTTTTCTCTTTTACCAGACGGTTATATACATAATGTGCAAATTTTTCGGCTTTTTCTTCGAGCGGGAAAAGCGGGCGTGAACCTGCGAGCATATCGTTCAATTTAGTGGCGATTTCGTTGAACGGCAAATTGGTATCTACGTCTTTGCCCAACGAAAGAAGCGTGCGCTGACGAGGCTGCCCCACTGCATCGCGGTAGCTCTCCACTAAACGGTAGTAAACCGTTTCTTCATACGTGTGGTAATTATATGTCGAACTTGTTTTGAAATACATGCGGCAAAGTTCGTCACTTTTGGCCATTCAACCAAATCCCCGATTAGGACTACAAACGGTTTTTGGAAAATGCTGCCTTTGATTTTCAGGCTGTTACAAATTTGGGTGCCTTCAAAATCGGCTTTTTATCCGATTTTAGGCCTGATTTTGATACTTTTTTAACTAAAATTTAACATTTGAACGGATGAGGCCTGCAATGTGGGTTAAACTCTCACCTTTTTAACTCAAAACGATGTGCCTGTGCACAATTTAGTGCGTTGCCGAAGGCGGAACGCTTGATAAAATTTAGTCCCATTAAGGGCGGGTGGGTGGATTAGATAAAATTTAGTCCACTGATTTTGCCGTGATTTGATTAGCAATTTTCGCGTGTGCGAGCTTCAATGGGTGGCTGAGCGGAATTTGCTCTGCCATGACAGGGGTGCTCATGGCTATGAGGTATTTGCAATCTTCGCTGAATTTTTTTGAACGCTTTTTCTTTTAATAAAAAATTCAGCGATGGTTGCTCTGCGTGCGATAACTAAATATTTCCTACTAAGGGTGGAGATATATCATTGACGATTTCTAAATACTACCTGCAACTCTTCCAATCGTTGAAGCAGTTCGTCAAATGGTAACGATTCGCC
>BNXR01000035.1 GCA_025999735.1 Bacteroidia bacterium
AATTTGATTGGGAATTTGAGCAATCCATGAACGCAGCGATGCCGAACGACTATGCACAAGTAGTAATGCTCAATACTACCAAAAACGCAGTGGACTACTATATGGGCGAAGCGATGAGAAGTGAGCAAACACTCTCACTCATCGTTCCCTCTGCATGGATTGGCGACACCGTAGAAACCTACTTCACATTTATTTCCGAAGACGGAAAACAGGTAGCGAACAGTATCCACAAAGGCCCGATTGTGATTATTGCCTAACCACAATCGGCGTTATTTCTAATGTAAGGGCAGGTGTAAAACCTGCCCTTTTTTCAAATGCCCTGACAAAGTTTTCTAAGCCATTGATTGTCCGTAAAAAGAAGATTGCACAGGTAGTAAATAAATTCTCATTATTTGCTGCCTGTGCTTTTTTACCGTTACGTATAAGGTATCATCTCAATACAAAATTCCATCAATTATAACGAAATAGAATGTCAAAGGGATAATTTTAGCCGATTTGTCTTGTTGTTAATACAAACGAATTTATACCCTTACGTATCAATAATTTACAGACTCTTGATTTTCATGCGTTATATGTGAGACATTTGTCACACGGCTCTGTAAGTCGTTGATTATCAATATGCGGAAGGTAAGACAATTAAAATCCTGGTTCAAAACAATTTTCAATTTCTACATTTCTAAATTTCTACATTATTAAAATGAAAACTGTACGCCCACATTAAACCTCCTATTAAGAGGATATCCCATACCGCTACCACCCATTTCGGGGTCCCACTGTTTGAAGGGACTAATGACAAACAGGTTTTCAGCGCTGAAATAGGCACGGCAACTTTCCAATCCAATCCTCTTGATACCATTGAAAGTGTAACCCGCTTCAACAGTTTTCAGACGTAGGAATGAGCCGTCGCGCAACCACCACGAAGATACCTGCGTGTTGTTATCTGCAACATCAATCGATAAACGGGGCCAAAAGGCATGTACGTCGGGATTCGTTTCCGTCCATGCACCACGTGTCACCATGGCCAAAGCGTTGCGTCTGTCGATGAACGGGGCTATACCGTATTTGGTAGCCCCATCCTCAGTATATTGACCCTTGGGGTCAATAAAGAACGACACCCTTGCATTCCCTTGGAAGAAGAAGGAAACATCAAAATTCTTATAGCCGCCAGACAATCCGAAGCCATACTGAATTTCAGGGGTGGTCGGAAAACCCATGGCAATCCTGTCATTCTGATTGATAGTACCGTCACCGTTGACATCCTTGTATTTGATGTCACCGGCTTGTACCTCACCAGCCCCAAACTTCTGTGCGGGAGACATCAGCACTTCGGTATCATCGACAAAGAGCCGTTCTGCTACATAACCCCACTGCACACCAGAGCTACGTCCCTTTCTATAGAGGTATTCATAGTCGTAATCAGGCTCGTCATATTCTATAAATTTATTGACGGCATACGTAAAATTGGCACGTCCCGTGAGCCAGAAATCATTGTTGAAAAATTTCTGATAATCAATAGAAGCATCTATACCCTTGGATTCCATCTCGCCGACATTACCCCACATTTCGATGTCTCCAAAACCGGTAGTGGCAGGAATATCGGTACGCCGCATAAAGATATTGCGCCGATTATCCTTGAATAAGTCCATCTGCAATTTGAGGGGACCATCCTTCAACAGTCCCAATTCAAAACCAATATTGAACTTATCGGATACTTCCCATCCAATATTGTGATTGGCAAACCCGGATATGGTGTAACCGTTATACCCGTTGCTCATCAATTGTCCGAACATATAATTCCTCTGGGCATCGGTCGTGTAAGCAAGCTTCGAAAGGAACTGAAAGCGTTTGTCTCTGGATGAAATGTTGTCGTTACCGACCTGTCCCCAAGTAAATTTCAGTTTCAGCAAGTCCACATAATCTTTGGCACCCGCCCAGAATGATTCGTTGGAAACCAACCAGCCTACATCTATGGAAGGAAAGAAACCAAACCGCTTGTCACTGGTAAATTTCTCAGAACCGTTGTATCCATAACCA
Source organism: Bacteroidia bacterium (assembly GCA_025999735.1). Classification (GTDB taxonomy): domain Bacteria; phylum Bacteroidota; class Bacteroidia; order Bacteroidales; family Marinifilaceae; genus JAISHE01. The sequence continues at coordinate 2,035 of BNXR01000035.1, forward strand.
AATTCAGCGAAATAGCGGTCATCGTAGTCGTAGGTTACACGACCCGAATTACCGACGTTCCGTTCCGGCAAGGTCTTAGCCAAGGAACCTCCGTCCACACTGAACAGGTTCTCCTGCAACATAAACACCGTCATGGCGCCAATGGAATGTTTGCCGAAAGTACGGTCCCAGTTCGCACGCCCTTCCAAGTAGTAGTTTGAAGAAGTCTGGCGGGCAGCGACGGCATCATTAAGCGTGGTCGACCCATCGTTGTTGATGCGATACAAGCGATATTTATCCGTCACAATGTCGTATGATTCCACATCATAGAAAAACGGGTTGTAACTCCTTGTCATGCCATACTTACTCCATGTGCCAGCAGATGCCTTGAGCTGAGCTTTCAGTCCCTTGGTGATGAAACTCAAATCCTGTAGGATAGTGGCCTGTGCGGTAACCGTCGTTTCGTCACGCGATTCATATCCCTTCACCATCTCGGCGTATGGATTTTTTTTCCAGGCACTTCCACCCACCGGACGGGAACCAAACAGCGTATGCTGCGTATATTGGTGGGCTTCGTCAGGTATAAATACGGGAGGAAAGTCAACAGGGTTGGCCTCTATCACCTGATTAAAAATTTCACCTGCCGACACACTCGGACCCGTATATTTCTCATAGCGAGCCTGTAAACGAGTATCTAAGGTTGTGGAAGGTGACAGTTTGAATATCACGTTGTTACGTAAATTAAACCGGTCAATGTTGATGTTGCTGTTGAAATTGTTTCGGTTATCCACTTTCAACAAACCATTTTCATTTTCGTAGCCTGCGGACACGAAATAGTTCGCAATGGCTCCACCACCCGAAACATTCAAATTCGCTTTGGTATTAACTACCTGCCGGTTGAATAGCATGTTGTACCAGTCCACATTGGGATTAACCATCGGATTTTCGCCCCGCATGGTGGACTGTATCTTCTGCTCGCTGTAATAGGCATCCCTGTCCGGGTAACGCGATAGAAGTGCCTGATTGTACAACTGCATGTACTCCACAGCGCCAATCATTTCAGGAAGTTGGGTAGGCATATTCACATTGACATCCACGCGGGCATTGATTTTTACTTTGCCTTCACGTCCGCTCTTAGTGGTCACCAAGATGATACCGTTAGCACCGCGTGACCCGTAGAGTACCGCTGCCGAAGCATCCTTGAGGATAGAGAAACTTTCGATGTCGTCAGGCGTCATGCGTGCCAAATCATCGGCTGTAGATTCAAATCCATCCACTAGGATTAGGGGTGATTTAGCGTACCCGAAGGTGGTCACCCCGCGCACAAAGAACTGTGCATTATCCGCACCCGGCTCACCGCTGGTCTGATACGAAATCAAACCCGGTATCTTACCGGCAAAAGCGGTGGTCAGGTTTGAAGAAGGCACTTTCAGAGCGGACGTCTTGACCGTCTCAATGGAGGCCACTACGCTGCTCTTCTTCTGCGTACCGAAGGCCACCACGGTTACTTCGTCCAGTACATCACCCTTCGGTTTGAGTTGCAAGTCTATCTTCCGCTGACCATTGACGGCGATAGTTTGCGTCTCATATCCCAAGAAGGATATCACTAAGGTACCATCTTGTGGCACCTCAATTTTGTACGTCCCATCGGGGTCGGTCGTGACTCCGCGCGTACTACCTTGCAGGGCGATCGCCACACCGGGCATCGGTGCACCGGTTTCATCGGTGATCACACCGCCCACACTCACATTCTGCGCCCACATTGATAGTGGCGACAGAAATAACAATAATAGAATTTGTTTCATCATAAAATAAAAATTTAATTTGATATATAAATTAACACATAGTACATTTTGGGTGCAAATGTAAGTATAAATCCTTAAATTACCCCCCATTTAGTTAAAAATATATAAATAACTATAATTTTGATACAATGAATATTAAATAAATTATATAGACGGGGCATGCCCCGTCTATATAATGCGTGACACGTGACTGAAAAAATAATTAGCCATATTTTGAAAATTCGAGAAATAGATTAATTTTTTAATACCTTTGCAGCCAATTTTGAGAATAGACCCTTTTGGGCAGACTTTTTTTAACAGAACTTTTTAAACACAGGGATGCAGAAATTAAGAAACATTGCGATTATTGCGCACGTTGACCATGGCAAGACGACACTTGTCGATAAAATGATTTTACAGGGAAAGCTCTTTCGTGAGAACGAAAAGCAGAGCGGAGAGTTGATATTGGATAACAATGATTTGGAACGTGAAAGAGGAATTACCATCCTCTCAAAAAACGTGTCGGTAAGATATAAAGATTATAAAATTAATATCATTGATACACCCGGACACGCGGATTTTGGAGGGGAAGTAGAACGGGTGCTGAACATGGCGGACGGCGTTCTGCTGTTAGTGGATGCCTTTGAGGGCACCATGCCACAGACACGTTTTGTGCTGCAAAAGGCATTGGGGCTGGGGAAAAAGGTGCTCGTTGTTGTCAATAAAGTCGATAAACCGAATTGTCGTCCGGACGAGGTGCAGGAAGAAGTGTTCGATTTGATGTTCTCCTTAGGTGGCAACGATGAACAATTGGATTTCGAGACCATCTATGGTAGTGCTAAACAGGGATGGATGTCCACCGATTGGCGGAAACCGACTACGGATATTGTACCCTTGTTGGATGCCATTATTGAAAATATTCCCGAGCCGCAAGCCGCTGAGGGAACACCCCAGATGCTCATTACATCGTTAGAATATTCCTCTTATATTGGGCGTATTGCCGTAGGAAAGCTAATTCGCGGTACGCTGAAAAACGGGATGCCCGTGACTTTATGCAAGCGTGATGGCATTACACTTGAAAAAACGCGCATCAAAGACTTGATGCTTTTTGAAGGTTTGGGGAAACAGAAAATAGAGGAGGTTGGTGCCGGAGAAATATGCGCCATTGTGGGAATTGAGGGGTTTGAAATTGGTGATACCATTGCCGATTTTGAGAATCCAGAAGCCTTAGCTCCCATTGCAATTGACGAGCCGACGATGAGCATGCTGTTTACCATCAATAATTCGCCCTTTTTCGGAAGAGACGGTAAATATGTTACCTCTCGACACCTGAAAGACCGCTTGGACAAGGAATTAGAGAAGAATTTAGCCCTAAGGGTGGAATCGGGATTAGCAGCCGATTCTTTCCTCGTTTTCGGTCGTGGCGTACTGCATTTAAGTGTACTGATTGAGACGATGAGACGAGAAGGATATGAACTGCAAGTCGGTCAGCCAAAGGTTGTTATAAAAGAAATTGACGGCAAAAAGTGCGAGCCTGTAGAGGAACTTACCGTTGATATTCCCGAAGAGTATGCCGGCAAAGCAATAGAACTGATTCAAAAGAGAAAAGGGGCGATGCTGAACATGGAAAAAAGGGGAGACCGCACTCATTTGGTTTTTGACATCCCCTCACGTGGCATCATCGGTCTGCGCAGTAATATTCTGACCGCCTCCGCCGGAGAAGCTGTCATGGCTCATCGACTGAAAGGTTTTGAGCCTTACAAAGGTGACATCGAAATGAGAATCAACGGCTCTCTGATAGCCATGGAGTCCGGTCCAACCTTTGCCTATGCTATCAACAAATTGCAGGATAGGGGTAAGTTCTTCATTGATGCGGGCGAGGAAGTATATGCCGGTCAGGTGATTGGTGAAAGCACCCGTCCCGATGATATTGTGGTCAATGTTGGCAAATCCAAAAAGTTGACTAATATGCGCGCCAGTGGCTCTGATGATAAGACGAACATCGCACCTCCCATTAAGTTTAGTCTTGAAGAAGCCTTAGAATACATCCAAGAGGATGAATATGTGGAAGTGACACCCCATTCGATGCGCTTACGCAAAATATATTTGGACGAGATTGAAAGGCGTAGGCATGGGAAAACCGCTAAAACAGAAGAATAAGAGCCTCTGGACAGTTGATTACCGCGACAATACACAAGTTCAATGTTGCATAACGCACGAAAAAATATTCTTTAAAGTATCATATATGATACTTTAAGAGCAAATATTGGAGATAAAGTATCATATATGATACTTTATATGATATTTTATATTATCTTTGCCGAAAAATATAATTAGAAAACATGATTAGAAGATATGGGAATCAATTATTACAGAGCATCGGATAAAGAACTACTCATAGAAATGGGTCATCGAATAGCAAACGAACGTATCGCTCAACGTATGACACAACAGCAATTGGCAGATTTTATCGGTATTGGAATTTTGACCATAAAAAGGATAGAAAGTGGTCATAATTTTAGCGTGTTAATTTTGATAAAAATTTTGAGAGCATTAAATAGATTGGAATCGATGGGTGATTTTCTGCCTCGAATAGAAATTAACCCTCTCCAAAGGCATACAAATACTCCCAAACGGGTAAAAGTGAATAACATTGAAAAACAAACTACAAAATAGCTTATCAACGAAATGCGTACAAGAGCGAATGTTTTTATATGGGAGCATCAAGTTGGTGCGGTAGAGTGGGATGAGCGAAATAATGTAGCCGTTTTTCGTTATCATCCGGATTTCGTCAAGACGGGAATACAATTATCGCCAATGCAGATGCCACTTGCCACAAGAAATTATGTGTTTGGGCGAAGGGAAACCGACCCCGAAAATTTTCAAGGACTGCCGGGATTGTTAGCGGATTCTCTACCTGACAGGTTTGGTAATACGCTGATTAAAGAATGGCTCGAAGCTAACCATAGACTCACGCCACTCAATCCGGTAGAAAGGCTATGTTACATTGGGTCGCGCGGTATGGGTGCATTGGAATATAAGCCTGTCTTATCCGATTTTAGCACTAAAAACGAACTGATTGACATAGAGGCGTTGAGTCAATTAGCTGATTTTGCTTTGAACAACGAAACACAATTTAAAGCCTATATAAAAAAGAACCAACAAGGACTGCAAGACATATTGAAAGTGGGAACATCTGCCGGTGGTGCTCGTCCCAAAGCAATTATTGCATACAATCCCACAACAGGTGAAGTACGCTCGGGCAAAACAGCCTCTCAAAAAGATTTTGAACATTATCTTGTGAAATTTGATGTGGAAGAGGCTCATATCAGTTTATCGCGTGTAGAATATGCTTATTACCTTATGGCTCTTGATTGTGGCATACAAATGTCAAAAAGCAGTCTTCACGAGGATGGCAAAAAGGCACATTTTTTTACAAAGCGATTTGACCGTACAAGTAATGGCGAAAAATTGCATATACAGACCTTAGCAGCCATTGAACACAGGGATTACCAAGATACATCTGCATCGCGTTATGAAGATATATTTAGCACTTTACGGGCAATGCACTTGCCATACCAAGACAGCGAGCAATTGTTTCGGCGTATGGTCTTCAATGTAATGGCAAGAAATCAAGACGACCACGTCAAAAATTTTAGCTTTTTGATGGATAAAAGTGGGCTATGGCATCTTGCACCCGCCTACGACATGACTTACGCATTTGACCCAACAAGTAGGTGGACTGCAAGACATCAATCATCTGTGAATGGTAAAAGGACAGATATCACACGTGAAGATATGTTTACAGTGGGATGTAAAGAAGACATCAAACAACCAGACAAAATCATGGAACAAATATCTGATACAGTATCACAATGGGAGCACTACGCGCAACAAGCAAAATTAGATAACAATGCTATTAGGAAGATACAAAAAGCATTTCTTTTACCAATTAGGCATTGCTAACAAAATATAGATTTCGCAACATTTTACCGCGACAATACACAGACCTTTCGCAGGGTTTTCTTTTGTCCTTTTGTTGTCATAATCTCCGCTAATAGGACGTAAATACCTGCTGGCATCAATTTGCCGCTTGCGTCATTTCCATTCCATACTGTTCTTATCTCTGAATGAACCGGTACTCCGTCAAGAAGTCGCAGTACCAAACGACCACTCGCATCGTAAATATTGATGGTTGCAGTGAAATCAATTTCCCCGTTTGCTGTGCCGATATAAATATTTACCTCATCTTCATAGCCATCGCCATTAGGGGTAAATACTTCGGGGTCACGCCTTAGAGAAAGCGATTCATTGGAAGGAGAAATACTTGGTTCAGAGCTACTTGCTGAGCGATTCGACATTCCGGGACTCCCATACCCGTCGCTACCATCACCACCTCCTGATGTCCAGGCAGCAAGTTCGGAAGTAGGTAAATGGTAGTTGATACGCTCCAAAGAGATGCCCTTTTTATTTGTAATAACACTGTTGTGATAGCTGTTATTAAAAGCAAATTCGTCTATGAGCGTGTCTTGTTCATTGAGAACGGCAACCACTCCCCCATCGTTGTTATAACTTAATGTACTGCTACTGATAAAGCAGTTCTCAAGGTTGTGGCAAGCATAATTGGATGTGATTTCTTCCGAATTTTTGCATATCCAGACCAATGCACCCGGTTCAAATACGAACGCCGAATCCGTGATGCGCCGTTTGTTGGTAATAGCTCCCGATGTGGCATTCCTTTTGGCAATCTGCACTGTATTTAAAAGTATTTGCTTGTCGCTATTATTATATAATTCAAGGTATTCCGCTGCCGTAGGGACTGCGTTGTACATAATTTCGTTGATGAGGATGTCCCCCACTTCAATGAGAAGAGGCATTTCGGGTATTTCGGGTATAAGAATTGTGTCTGCTTGGCGATTGGGCATTCCGGGACTTCCATATCCGTCGCTGCCATCGCCACCAGCTGATGCCCATGCAGCAAGGTCGGAAGTCGGTAAATCGCGGTCTATTCGCTCCAAAGCGATGCCTTTTTTATTTGTGACAGTCGTGGTATGGAAACTGTTATTAAACGCAAATTCGTCTAAGATGATGTTTTGCTCATTGAGAACGACAACCACTCCCCCATCGTTGTTATAGCTTAAACTGCTGGCAACGACTAAGCAGTTTCCCAGATTGTGGTGGGTGTATATGGGCGTAATACTTTCAGGCTCACTGCATATCCAGACCAATGCACCCGGTTCCAGAGCTATTGCCGAATCCGTGGTGCGCCGTTTGCTAGTAATAGCACCAGATGTGGCACTCCTTTTGGCTATCAGGATAGTATTTAGAAGTATCTGCTTGTCGCTATGATTATACAATTCGATATATTCCGCTGCCGTAGGGACTGCGTTGTACATGATTTCGTTGATGAGGATATCACCTGCCACGGTTTGAGTGGGTATGGGGATATTTGGGAGAATGTTGAGGGGGATGGAAAAATACAAAATTTTATTTAAGCAATTGCTGTAAGAGGGGGTGATACTGTCAAAAATAATCTTCATTTGCAAGGTATCATTCGCTATTCCTACGGAAATATGCGCCGAATGGTCGCCAACAAGAATGTTTAAATTCTCAATAGATAAACTCGCAATAGGGATGCTGTCTTGTGCTGTTAAAACATGTGTCGATAATAGGAATAGTAGGTACACTACTGCTTGGCGCACGAAGGTCGAACATAAAAAACGATGTAATTTCATAACATTTTGATTTAGTGTAGAACGCATTTCTACAATTAAGACGCACTATTACGTCCAACCACAATTTAGGGAATTTGCTACGAAATCGGATGAAAATCTTCAATTTTCTTTCCCCTCCGCCAAGACTTTTTCGCTTGAAGTATCCAACTCTGAAAATCGAATCGCATGACGGCATACGAAGTATAGTGCCTTATCCGCATTACCAGAGTGCACCGGTGTAAAAATAATTAGCCATTCGTGCTCTACTCATCTAATTATTTGCTATTTTTGCACCCGCAAATAGAAAACGGTGGGGGAGAGGGTGGATGACGTTGGGGATACCATATTAATATACGACATATAATACACGATAATAGCATACCATATTAATATACAAACAAATTAAGTACTAAGAAAACATGAAAGTTGCAGTAGTAGGAGCGACAGGGCTTGTCGGCAGAAAGATGTTACAGGTGTTAGAGGAACGGAAGTTTCCGGTGACGGAGTTAATCCCTGTAGCCAGTGAACGTTCTATAGGAAATAAAGTGAGCTTTGCAGGGAAGGAGTACACCGTCGTCAGTGCGCGGGATGCTATTGCAGCGAAGCCGGGGGTAGCAATCTTCTCCGCCGGTGCATCCGCCTCGCAGGAGTGGGCGCCGGAGTTTGCAAAAGCCGGTATCACGGTGGTAGATAACTCGTCCGCCTGGCGCATGGACCCTACCAAGAAGCTGGTCATCCCAGAGATTAACGCTGACATATTGACAGCGGCGGATAAGATTATTGCCAACCCGAACTGCTCGACCATACAGATGTTGATGGCCGTGGCACCGCTTCACAAGAAGTATAAGGTAAAACGCCTCATCGTTTCGACATATCAATCTGTAACCGGTACCGGTATTCGTGCCGTGCGCCAATTGGAAGCGGAGCGCGCAGGACAGCAGGCGGATAGGGTTTATGCACATCCGATTGACAAGAATTGCCTGCCACAATGCGACAGCTTCACCGACAACGGCTACACCAAAGAGGAGATGAAGCTCATCAACGAAACACACAAGATATTGGACGAGGCCATACAGGTAACCTCTACGGCTGTGCGTGTTCCTGTTGTCGGTGGGCACTCGGAATCCATCAACCTTGAATTTGAGCGTGACTTTGATTTAGCAGAAGTGAGGGCAATCTTGGCTGCTACGCCGGGTGTGATTGTGCAGGATGAGCCCGCCAATTCGCTTTACCCGATGCCTCTCACGTCCCACGAAAAGGATGAAGTCTTTGTGGGTCGTCTGCGTCGAGACTTCTCCAACCCCAACAGCCTGAACCTGTGGGTATGCTCCGATAACCTGCGCAAAGGGGCTGCTACGAATGCGATTCAGATAGCGGAATACCTGCTCAAGCATGGGAAAATCTAAGCATCAGCGTTCAGGCAAAGTGATACAAACCATATATAAACCATGTATAGATTATGAACTACGGAATTGTTGACTTCTTACGGCTATTAGGCTCGTTAGGGGTATTCTTGTATGGCATGAAGCTGATGAGCGAGGCCTTACAGAAGGTGGCAGGGGCGAGGATGCGCGAAATATTGGCAGCAATGACTTCCAACCGCGTGAAGGGTGTCTTTACGGGCATACTCATTACAGGCATTATCCAAAGCTCTACGGCGACAACGGTTATGGTGGTCAGCTTCGTGAATGCAGGTATGCTGTCACTGATAGAATCTATTGGCGTCATCATGGGCGCCAACGTGGGGACGACCTTCACGGCTTGGATATTTTCAATCTTCGGCTTTTCGACCAGCATGGCGGCCATTTCGTTGCCCCTGATTGGACTCTCCTTGCCCTTCCTCTTTTCATCTAAGCGGTCGCGGAAGAGTTTGGGGGAGCTTGTCATCGGCATAGGCTTGCTATTCATCGGTTTGGAGTACTTGAAAGATGCTGTTCCCAACTTGGATGAGAACCCTGAGATATTCCAGTTCCTCAAAGACTACACGAACTTGGGATACGGCTCCTACCTCCTGTTTCTGGGGATAGGGACGCTTCTGACCATCATCATTCAATCGTCAAGCGCAACGATGGCGCTGACCTTAGTGATGTGCCACAATGGATGGGTCAGTTTTGACATCGCTACGGCGATGGTTTTGGGTGAGAACATCGGTACCACAGTGACGGCTAACTTAGCGGCTATGATGGCGAATACAGTCGCCAAGCGGGCGGCTTTCGCACACTTCTTCTTCAACTTCTTTGGAGTGCTTTGGCTCATGTCAGTGTATCCCTTCTTCTTGGAGGGCCTTAGTCGTCTATGCGTCCACGTGGGCATAGGTAACCCCATGTCCACCAATGCGACAGAGGCTATTAGTGCGATGCCAATGGCTTTGTCGCTTTTCCATACTGTCTTCAACACGCTCAATGTCGTCGTTCTGATATGGGCTGTAAAGCCACTCGCAGCCTTAGTGACGAAACTGATTCCGAGCAAAGTGAACCAAGAGGACACCTTCAAACTGCAACATATCAAGATAGGCTTACTGTCCACGCCCGATGCCTCTATGTTTCAGGCGAAACAGGAGTTGGCACTATACGGACGAAGCGCGCTGAAGATGTTCAAGGAAGTGATGGAAGGCTTTGATATGCCGACCAAAGAGTATGCCAAACGCTTTGAGCACCTGACGGAGTTAGAAGATGAGAGTGATAAGGTAGAGGTCGAAATAGCTGATTACCTGACGAAGGTATCGGAATCCAAGCTGTCAACCGATAACACCCGCCGCCTGAGGGCGATGTTTAAGATGGTGTCAGACATTGAAAGCGTGGCGGATTCCTCGTTGAATGTAGCCAAAGCCATCAATAGACGCAACGAACAGAACGTTGTCTTCCCGGACGATATATCACACAAGGTGAAGCAAATGATGCAGTTAGTGGAAGAAGCATTGAGCGTCATGTGCGACAACTTAGCCAAAGAATACAGCGAGGTGCTAAGCAAGAAGGCCAACGAATTGGAAAGTGCCGTCAACAACTACCGCACCATCCTCAAGCAAGAGCACTTGCTTGCATTAGAGGAGAAACGCTACGGCTACCAAGTGGGTATCCTATACAGCGACTTGTTCTCAGAGTGCGAGCGGGTTGGCGACTACGCCATCAACATCACAGAGGCCATCTGCGAAATCGCAGCAGCCAATTGAATAGACAGTAATTAATAACATACCCATGACACAAGAAGATGTATTTAAGAGATTGGTAGCCCACTGCAAAGAGTATGGCTTCGTTTTCCCCTCGTCCGAGCTTTATGACGGCTTAGGGGCAGTGTATGACTACGGCCAGTACGGCGCAGAGTTGAAGAACAACATCAAGCGCTATTGGTGGGAAGCCATGGTACACCTGCACGAGAACATCGTGGGGCTCGATTCGGCGATTTTTATGCACCCCACCATTTGGAAGGCCTCGGGGCATGTGGACGCTTTCAATGACCCGCTGATAGACAACAAAGACTCCAAGAAGCGCTACCGTGCCGACGTACTCATTGAAGAGCAGATTGCCAAGTACGAAGCTCAAGTCGAGAAAGACATCGACAAGGCGCGTAAGCGCTTTGGCGACAGCTTCGATGAAAAGCTGTTCCGCGAGACAAGCCCCCAAGTAAGTGCTCATTTGGCAAAGCGCGACGCCTTACAGAAACGGATGGCACACGCCTTAAACGCAAATGACTTAGGCGAGCTTCGGCAGATTATTATCGACGAGCAAATCGTGTGCCCGGTATCTGGTACGACCAACTGGACAGAGGTCAGGCAGTTTAACCTGATGTTCTCCACCGATATGGGCTCTACCGCTGAGGGTAGTAATAGAATCTACCTCCGTCCCGAGACTGCTCAGGGCATCTTTGTGAACTTCCTGAACGTCCAGAAGACGGGGCGCATGAAGATACCCTTTGGTATTGCTCAGATAGGGAAGGCCTTTCGGAATGAGATTGTTGCCCGTCAGTTCATCTTCCGTATGCGTGAGTTTGAGCAGATGGAGATGCAGTTCTTCGTCAAGCCCGGCACCGAGTTAGACTGGTTTGCCAAGTGGAAAGAGGCACGCCTGCAATGGCACCAGCTCTTGGGCTTCGGGAAGGCTAATTACCGCTTCCACGACCATGACAAGTTGGCACACTACGCCAATGCAGCCACAGATATTGAATACAAGTTCCCCTTCGGCTTTAAGGAAGTGGAGGGTATCCATTCGCGTACCGACTTTGACCTGTCGCAGCACCAGAAGTACTCCGGTAAGAAGATACAGTACTTCGATGCGGAAACCAACGAGTCATACATCCCTTATGTCGTTGAGACCTCTATCGGTGTGGACCGCATGTTCTTACAGGTCGTGTCCGCGTCCTACCACGAGGAAGAACTAACGAAAGAGGATGGTAGCAAAGACACGAGGGTCGTCTTGAGATTACCACCTGCCTTGGCACCGGTAAAGCTGGCAGTGATGCCCTTAGTAAAGAAGGATGGCTTGCCCGACAAGGCAAAGGACATCATTGACCGCTTGAAGTACGACTTTAACTGCCAATACGACGAAAAGGACTCCATCGGCAAGCGCTATCGGCGTCAGGATGCTATCGGCACTCCCTTCTGTGTCACCGTTGACCACCACTCAATAGAAGACAACACTGTCACCATCCGTAATCGGGACACCATGTCACAACAACGTGTGGGCATTGACAAGTTGGCAGACATTCTGAAGGAGAAGACCGCTCTGTCAGGCTTGCTGAAACAACTGTAGTCAATAAGACGCGACGTCAATTATCAAGATGACCAAGATAATTGCCGTAGTTTTTTTTCATGTATATTGTATTTATCGGTATTTATTATTACTTTTGCCCCACGAAATATGTATAGATGCCACTTTAGCTCAGTTGGTAGAGCAACGCATTCGTAATGCGTAGGTCGCGAGTTCAAGTCTCACAAGTGGCTCAAGAGTGGTTTGTCTGTGTAATATATGTAAATAACTATAAATAAAATCAATTATGAAAAAGGGAACATCCTATCTATTGGCAGTATTGACAATTGCTTTATTAGGCAGTTGTGTTGAGAGTTCTAAAAAGTACAAGGACTTAAAGTTGCAAAATGCAACGTTAGCAGCAACGAATAAGGACAAAAATGAAGAGTTGAACAACCTGTTAGCCGAGTTAGATGAGCTTGCAGCCGGCGTACATGCTATCCGTGAGGCAGAGAATTTATTGGTGGCCGAAACCAAAGAAGCCATTGCTGCCACAGGTTCCAAAAGCAAACAGCAAATGTCGCAATTGATGAGTGATGTGAACGCATTGACCGGTGCCATAAAGACGTACAGGACACAGTTGGCGCGCGTATCAGGAGACCCACGTTACCCGCAATCCGACCAGCTCAACAAATTGGTGGCCGAGTTGCAAAGAGAGTTAGACCGCGCTAACAAAAGGATTCAAGAATTGACGAAAGCATTGGAAGGAATGCAGGAAGAGTTAGCCCTCAAAACAGAAGAACTTGGGCAACTGACTGCCACTGTCGAAGAATTGAACACCTTGACAAAAGAACAGGCGGAGTCTATCGCTGAAAAAGATAAAGTTATATACAGCGGATACTACATCATCGGTACAAAGAAAGAATTGAAAGCAGCGAATGTCATCGCCAAAGGCGGCTGGTTTGCCGACCCGATTGTTTCCCCGCAAGCACAAAAAGCATCCGGTTTCCAAATGCTGGAAGACATAAGAGTCAACAAGTCAATACCTTTGGATTGCAAATCAGCAAAGGTTTTGTCCGCTCATCCGAAAGATTCTTATGCCTTGGACAAAGACCCCGCAAACAATCTGCTGACCTTGAATATCAGAGATGAAACCGCTTTCTGGAAACAAACAAAGTACGTCATCATCATGAAATAATCGAAGATAGCGACCGTTCCAATAAAGAGGCGGTCGCTATCGTTACCACCTTTACATAATCACAGGCGTAATGGATAGTGTAATCATTCTGTTAGACAATATCAGCGACTGGAAGCCATACTACGAAACAAACAGTATCCTCACTGTTTCCGACTATCTAAAATACAAAGACCTCGGGAAGGAGTCCAAATTAGTCATCAACCTCAGCAGCGATTACAGCTATAACTCGGAAGGGTATTTTTCGTCCTTGTTGGCGCAAGCAAGGGGTCATAGGGTGATACCGGGAGTAGAGATTATCAATAAATTAGAGGCGGGTACCGGCGTGCGGATGGACCGCAACTTGCAGAAGACATGCTACCAGTGGATACAGAAAAACAATGTCACAGATGAAATTTGGTACCTCAACATCTACTTCGGCAAATGCAAGGAAAAAGGCTTAGAAAAGGTTGCCCGTTTCATCTTTGAAAACTACCACTGCCCCCTGCTGAAAGTGGGACTTAACACTCATCCGCGTAACCAGATTGAAACCATACAAGCCCTGTCATTGCAGCAGTTGAACAATGAAGAGCAGAACTATTTTGCCGAGTCTTTAGACAGTTTTAGCAAAAAGGTTTGGCGCACTCCCCGCTCGTCGAAATCTTCCCGTTACAGTATTGCCATTTTCTACAACCCGGACGAGAAGTTCCCGCCAAGTGATACAAAGGCCTTGAACAAGTTTCTGGACATGGCCAAAAAAATCAATATCCATGCGGAGTTGATTACCGAAGAAGATGCACACCGGGTATTGGAATTTGACGCTTTATTTATTCGCGCCACGACGACGCTCAATAATATTACCTATAAGTTGTCGCAAGTGGCGGCATCCAACAATATGGTGGTGATTGACGACCCGCTATCCATCATTCGCTGTACGAATAAAGTGTATTTGTGTGAGTTGTTGGAAAGGGAAAAAGTGCCGATACCTGCTTCCACCTTGATTTTTCGCTCCAACGAAAATACCTTTGCAGACATTGAATCAAAACTGGGTAGCCCCTTTATAGTCAAGATTCCGGACGGTTCCTTCTCGCATGGCATGAAGAAAGTGGCGAACGAAAGCGAATTAAAAGAGGTCTTGACGGAGTTGTTTGAGCAGTCGGCCATTTTGTTGGCACAGGAATATATCCCCACAGAATTTGACTGGCGGATTGGGGTCTTGGACGGTGAACCACTGTTTGCCTGCAAGTACTTCATGGCCAAGGGACATTGGCAGATTTACAACCACTTAAACAACGGAAAAAGTAAGTGCGGGGACTATGAAACCATACCTATATATAAGGTGCCTCAAAACGTTTTGAAAACAGCCTTGAAAGCCGCCTCTTTTATCGGCAAAGGCTTGTATGGTGTGGACTTGAAGGTGGTGAATGATAAAGCCGTTGTCATTGAAATTAACGATAACCCCAACATTGACTTTGAAGTGGAGGATGCCGTTCTCGGCGATGAACTTTACTATCGGATACTGAATTATTTTGTGCGTATTTTAGAGCGACGCAAATGATAGCTAAAAATAACGAATGAAGATCGAAAATATACTGCTCCATACTTGTTGTGCACCTTGTTCGGCGGCTATTATTGAATGGTTGCTTGCCAATGGAATCAGGCCAACCATCTTTTATTTCAACCCTAATATCTTTCCCTTAGCGGAATATGAAAAGCGGAAGTCGGAATGTACGCGGTATGCTCATTTACTGGGACTTGAAATCATAGATGGGGATTATGACCACGCTCAGTGGCTGAAGGGAATTTGCGGTTTGGAAGAGCAACCGGAACGTGGGGAGCGTTGTATGCAATGTTTTAAAATGCGTTTGTTGGCGACTGCCAAGTGTGCTCGTCTAAGAGGTTTTAAGCAGTTTGCGACGACCTTAGCATCTTCACGTTGGAAAAGTTTAGAGCAACTTTCCCAAGCAGGACAATGGGCGGCCGCACAAGTGGATGGAGTAACATTTTGGGACAAAAATTGGCGAAAAGGCGGACTCTCAGAACGTCGCAAAATACTCATCCAAGAACATGGGTTTTACAACCAATCGTATTGTGGGTGCGAATTTTCACAATAATCGCCCATTAGTTACGTGACACGGCTTACAAAATCGCAAAGCAGAAGGGCAAATCCTAACCCACATTGCGCAAAATCAGTTTGTTTCAAAAAAATAGCAGCCACCAAGTATCACAATACTACCCCAGTTCTTGTTTCAAAAACTTCCCCGTTTCCGACTTTTTATCCTTGGCAACATCCTCCGGTGTGCCACAGCAAACCACTTTCCCCCCATTTTTACCTCCCCCCGGTCCCATGTCTATCACGTAATCAGCCACCTTTATCACATCCAGATTGTGTTCAATCACCAAGACGGTATTCCCCTTATCCACAATCTTTTGCAGCACATCCAACAATATGTTGATGTCTTCAAAGTGCAAGCCGGTCGTTGGTTCGTCCAAGATATAAAGCGTTTTCTTGGTATCTTTTTTCGACAATTCGGTCGCCAACTTCACCCGCTGCGATTCCCCACCACTCAACGTAGTGCACGGCTGACCAATCTTGATATACCCTAAACCGACATTCTGTAACACCTTTAACTTATTCTGCAGAAATGTAATGCCGTCAAAGAATTCAACAGCCTGATTGATAGTCATATTTAATACATCGTTGATAGACTTTCCTTTAAAGCGCACTTCGAGGGTTTCCTTATTATACCTTTTCCCGCCGCACACTTCACAGGGAACATACACATCTGGCAAAAAATTCATCTCTATCGTCTTCACTCCTGCCCCTTTGCACTCCTCACAGCGTCCCCCCACTGTGTTAAACGAATATCGTCCGATGCCAAAGCCTCTGATTTTAGATTCCGGTAACTGCTCGAAGATTTTGCGAATATCTGTGAAGATACCGGTATAAGTCGCCGGATTAGAACGCGGCATCCGCCCCAGCGGACTTTGGTCCACCACTATCACTTTATCTATGTTCTCAATACCACTTATCGACTTGTATGGCAAGGGTGTAGCCGCAGAACGGTAAAACTTCTCGGACAAAATCGGATGCAGTGTAGAATTTAGCAATGACGACTTACCGCTACCGCTAACCCCTGTAATGCAGACAAATAAGCCCAAGGGAATATCTAAGCTCACATTCTTCAAATTATGCCCCGTACACCCCTTCAAGGAAATAAATTTCCCATTCCCCTCGCGCCTTTCAGCAGGAACAGCAACCTGTTTTGTTCCGTTAAGGTATTGAGCAGTAAGGCTGTTCGACTTTTTAATATCTTCGTATGTACCGATTGCCGTAATTTCACCCCCTTTTCTGCCTGCTCCGGGACCCATATCGACAATATAATCAGCGTTTTCCATCATTTCTTTGTCGTGCTCCACCACGATGACCGAATTACCGGTATCTCGTAGCGTTTTCAAGGAATGTATCAACTTCACATTGTCTTTTTGGTGCAAGCCAATACTCGGTTCATCCAATATATAAAGTACGTTCACCAATTCCGACCCGATTTGCGTAGCCAAGCGAATACGCTGCGATTCCCCACCACTCAATGTGGCACTGGCACGGTTCAGCGACAAATAGTCAAGTCCAACATCCAACAAAAATTTCAAGCGCGTACGGAGCTCTTTCAAAATCTCGCCGGCAATCTGCTTTTGCCCCTCTTCGAGTTTATCTTCCATTTCGCCCACCCACTCGTAGAGGTCGGTCAATTCCATGTCCGCCAACTCGGATATGTTTTTATCCGCCATCTTAAAACTCAACGCTTCCTTATTTAACCGCTGCCCTTTACAGGCATCACACTTCACTTCCGACACGAATTGCCTTGCCCATTTTCCCGCCATCTCCGAAGCAGATTCTTCCTGCATCAATATATATTTGGCTATGCCGTCATACGTTTGGAAAGAATTTAAGGACACTCCCAATTCCTGATTTTCAATCTTCAATCTATCCGGATAACCGTATAAAACATCCGTCAAAGCCTCATTCGGCAAGTCTTTTACCGGAGTTTTCAAATTCGCGCCATGCAATTTCAAGATGGCATCAATCTGCCAAAAGAACATCGCATTGCGATATTTCCCCAGAGGAGCGATAGCACCCTCATGAATGGATAACTTCCTGTCGGGAATTATTTTATCTACATCCACAGCCGTGATAAACCCTAATCCTCTGCACTTTGGACATGCCCCATGTGGGGAATTAAAAGAAAATGTATGAGGAGCAGGGTCAGGGTACGACATGCCTGTATCAGGACACATCAGGAAACGACTGTAGAATTTGAGTGCCTGCGTTTCAATGTCCATGAGCATCATCACTCCTTGCCCATGTTTCATAACAGTAGAAACGGAACTTTTTAAGCGCTTTTCGTCCGTTGCATCAATCTGCATCTTATCCACCACTAACTCAATGTCGTGAATTTTATACCTATCCACACTCATACCGTGCTTCAATTCCTTGATAGTCCCATCCACCCTCACGGATAGGAAGCCCTTTTTGATGAGACCTTCAAATAATTCTTTATAATGTCCTTTGCGACTTTTTACAATTGGCGCAAGGAACAGCACTTTTTTACCGTCAAAATCTTTCAGAATCAGGTCAATAATCTTGTCATCGCTGTATTTCACCATCTTGCTTCCACTCACGTAGGAATACGCTACACCGGCGCGAGCAAACAGTAAACGCAGGAAATCGTATATTTCGGTCGTTGTTCCAACGGTGGAGCGAGGATTTTTATTGGTTGTTTTTTGTTCGATGGAAATCACGGGACTTAATCCTGTAATCTTATCTACTTCAGGACGTTCCATGCCCCCAATGAACTGTCGGGCGTAGGCGGAAAAAGTCTCCATATATCGCCGCTGTCCCTCCGCGTAAATGGTATCAAAAGCAAGAGAAGATTTCCCACTACCACTAAGTCCCGTGATGACAGCCAGACTGTTACGCGGAATGGTAAGGTCAATATTCTTGAGATTGTGCTCGCGCGCACCATAAATCGCAATAAGACCCTCTTCAATATTATTTTTCATCTGCATCAATTTTGTAAGTTGTTGAAATTCAAGTACCCTTTTTCGATAATCCGTACCTAAGAGTGGCATGGATGTTTCATTTTTCGAATGGTTCAATCCGTGCAAAAGTAAGGTTTTTCACTTAGAAACGAAAATATAGACAAGGAATTTTTTA
>BNXR01000036.1 GCA_025999735.1 Bacteroidia bacterium
ATTGCCCCTGTGCCGCTAATGCAGAATATGAAGAGCAACGAAAAAAAATAGCTGCTGAAGCGGCCGTGCGGATGAAAAATATTGAAGAAACAGTTGGTGGCATTTCCAACAACAACGGCTATTTAGCCGAAGAGTATTTTTTCAATGCCTTGGATGCTACCCGCAAATTAGGTAATATAAAATTTGATTTCATTGAACGAAATCGCGAACGGCACATTGATAAAGTACAAGATGAGTTTGATATTGTGATGTACAATGGCTCATCGGTGGCTATTATTGAGGTAAAATATCGCGCTCGCCAAAACTCGTTGCAACATCTCACAACAAAGAAGGTGCAGAATTTCAGAACCTTGTATCCCGAATATGCCGACCACAAACTTTATTTGGGCATTGCCAGTATGTCGTTCAACGAGGAAGTAATCAATAAGGCAAGGAAACTCGGCATCGGTATATTGAAACAAAAAGGCGATACCATAGAGTGTGATACGGAAAATATGAAAGCATATTAGTATTATAATACACTGATAGGCTGAATGTTCACGCTGGTGCGGGTTACAAATGCCCGCACCATTTTTGATTTCGTTCGTTGCTTGTGGAATAGAAAAGTTTTGTACCTTTCCCCTATAAAGACGGGTTTTCATTGTGCACACTTGGAAGTATTGAAATTTATATCTACTTTTGCGACATAAACATTTAAATTATTTACATTATGCCTACAGTATTGCTTTTATTAGGGATGCGTTTTTCTTATTGGGCAAGAGAGCATGAGCCGATACATGTTCATGTGCAAAAAGGAGATGCCGAAGCTCGGTTTAATATTGAGCCAGAGGTTGTGCTGACCGAGAATAAAGGGTTTAAACCTCATGAACTTGCTCTGGCAGAGGAAGTTATTAGGGATAATCGCGAATTTATGGTTGAACATTGGAAACTCTTTTTCAAAAACAAATAATGAAAACGATAAAAGAACTTTGGTTTGCCGATGAACGGCTGTTTATCAAAACAGTAAAAGGTGATGTAATGAGCCAACCGATGCGCTTTTTCCCACGATTGCGGAAAGCAACAGACAATCAACGTTCTGCGTGGTCAGAGTCTCCTTTTGGACTTCATTGGAAAGCGATAGATGAAGACATCAGTTTTGAAAGTTTCGCTTGGGACGACACCGACCCGCTAACGCTTTATCATCACGAATCCGAAGCCACAACAACAGCATAGGATTCCGCTTTAAGTACAGTTTGCAGCACATTTGGCAATGCCATAAACGAGCAATCTGCACAACAAAATCTATCTTTGATTTCGTTCGTTGCTTGTGGAATGGAAAAGTTTTGTACCTTTGTAGCCTGAATTTTGGCACAAATTTATACTATATTTATGCCAAAACAACCAATAAAAAATAGATGCAATCTACTCATAATCAAATAGGAAGTGCAATAAGAAAAAGAGGTCGTGGAAAAATATTTTTCGCTGACGACTTTATGACATTCGACACAAATGTGGCTGTTCGTCATACCTTGTCCCGACTTTGCAAAAATGAATTGCTTGTCCGCTTGTCCGCAGGTATTTACCTTTATCCGAAAATCGACGAGCAAATAGGCGTTCTTTATCCGTCAATAGAAACCATTGCCAAGGCAATCGCCAAACGCGAAAAATCACGCCTAATTCCAACCGGAGTGTATGCGCTCAATGCCTTGGGTTTATCAACGCAAGTGCCGATGAAAGTAGTGTATCTTACCGATGGTGCGCCGCGCGTGGTAAAAGTTGGGAAAAAAGCAACTATCAATTTCAAAAAAACAGCGGCTAAAAACTTGGCATTCAAAGGAAAATATACCACTTTAATTGTTTTTGCACTCAAAGAAATCGGTAACGGAAAAGCAACCGAAAGCGATTTGCAAAAAATCAAAGAAGCCTTGTCACACGAAACATACGCAACCGTCCTGCACGATGCTAAACTTGCGCCGGAATGGATTAGCCGGATTATTCTAACACTTTACGAAAATGAATGAATTTATAAAACTCACTGACACGAAAAAAACGGACTACTTCAACAATGCCGCACTAATAACAGGTTTGCCGAATGTTGCCATAGAAAAAGATTGGTGGATAACCACCTTCGCCGCGCCGCCTGTTCATTCGTGCGCGAGACATTGCAATTTGATTTAGCAAAGCAACTTGAGGCCAACGGAATAAACCCCGAAGATTTTACAGTAAAAGTCAATATCACACCAATTTCCACCACCGACCCCGAAATAATCGAGGTGGAGTACAAAACCCTTTTTGACGAAGTTTCGTATATCAAGCACAAAGTAATTTTAGAAGTTAGCGGGCGTTCAATGGCCGAGCCTGTGCAAAGTGTCAATCTACAGTCGTTGACAGACGAGGCTTTTCCGAAAACCACCTTTGCGGAGCCACCTTTTGCTGTCCAAGCCGTTGTACCGCAACGCACTTTTATTGAGAAGATTTGCCTATTGCACGAAGAATTTGCCAAACCGTTAGACTTTATGCGAACAGAGAGAATGAGCCGCCATTTATATGATTTAGTGCAGATAATGGATACGCCCATTGCCGCAGAAGCATTGGCAAACAAAGATTTATACAATTCGGTTGTAGAACACCGCCGCGTTTTTGTAGGTTTAAAAGGTTTTGATTATGACACGCTTGCACCAAAAAGCATAAGCATTATTCCACCGGCAAAAGGCAAGAAGTAGTAGTTAGTGCTGTCCTATCGGCCTAACGGGGAATGGCGCAATGGGGAATGTTCGATAACGCAGAACGTTGTCTTGAACCACGATTTTAATAAGATGAACAAGATTTGCAAGATGAAAGAGGAAGGAAAGAGATGAGACAATTATCTTGGTAATCCTTTAATTGACGTAGCGTACCGAAAGCAAAGCCGAACCTTTTGTTCGGGTATGCTGAGGTAGCAAGGAAAAAGCCGTAAGGCCATCTTGACAAAATCACGGTTCAAGACAATATTGTCCGTGCGATAATTTGCTTGTGGAATGGAAAAGTTTTGTACCTTTGCGACGGAAAATGAATACTTTCAATTTTAACGTAATGAGAACAGACAGCATGGAAAGAAATGCATTATTTGAACAAACGGTTCGTGCCGATGTATTGTTGGGCATCATAGATATCCCAACTCAATTATTAGGGCAAGACGTTACCATTTCTATCGCCTCCAAACGTCCTCTTCGTCGCTTTTCGGATTTGCCCCTCTATAAGGTGTCAAGGTCGTCTCTTGAAGTGTTGGAAGAGTTACGGGAGGATAGGCAGGTCTCGTTGGTGTTCCCAAGGGACTCGAATATCTTCGCTCGCTTGATGCTATTCACGTAGCGACTGCCGAATATATACAGCCAAAGTTTGCGATTACATTCGACAAAAAGCAAGCAAAAGCTTTTGAAAATGTGGGCATTACCATTAAAACGGAATAGAACAGATAACTTTAATATTGTAACAATGAACAAACCATTATCCACACAGCCCACGTTCGAG
This sequence comes from Bacteroidia bacterium, assembly GCA_025999735.1. GTDB lineage: Bacteria > Bacteroidota > Bacteroidia > Bacteroidales > Marinifilaceae > JAISHE01. The sequence continues at coordinate 3,490 of BNXR01000036.1, forward strand.
AGCATTATGGCAATCTTGGACAGGACAGCGAAACGTCAAGAAGCATTTGAGAAACTGCAAGAGAAAAATGCTATTGAAGCAAAAGAGCAACGCAAAAAAGATGTTGCTGAAGCCAAAGAACGTAGCCGAGAATATGAAGAGCAACGCAAAAAAGACGCTGCCGAAGCAAAAGAGCGTAACCGAGAATATGACGAGCAACGCAAAAAAGCGAGTGCAGAATATGAAGAGCAACGCAAAAAAATAGCTGCTGAAGCGGCCGTGCGGATGAAAAATATCGAAGAAGCGGTAGGTGGCATTTCCAATAACAACGGCTATTTAGCTGAAGAGTATTTTTTCAATGCCTTGGATGCTACCCGCAAATTAGGTAATATCAAATTTGATTTCATTGAACGAAATCGCGAACGGCACATTGATAAAGTGCAAGATGAGTTTGATATTGTAATGTACAATGGCTCATCGGTGGCTATTATTGAGGTAAAATATCGCGCCCGCCAAAACTCGTTGCAACATCTGACAACAAAGAAGGTGCAGAATTTCAGAACCTTGTATCCCGAATATGCCGACCACAAGCTTTATTTGGGCATTGCCAGTATGTCGTTCAACGAGGAAGTAATCAATAAGGCAAGGAAACTCGGCATCGGTATATTAAAGCAAAAAGGCGATACCATAGAGTGTGACACTGAAAATATGAAAGCATATTAAATATGAAAACAACACAAACCATAGTTCCTCTTCTACTCGCAGTAATCCCATGTCTTTTAATGCCTTGTGCACTTCTTCGCGCACAGGATGATTTTGAAGCATGGAAAAAGCTACAAAAAAACGGCTTTGACAACTATTCGGAGCAACAAAAGAAGTATTCAGAGCAACAAAAGAAGGAGTTCAGCGATTACCGCAACAAGGTAAATGCTGAATTTGCTGATTTTATGCGTAAAGAATGGGAAAGTTTTCAAGCTTTTAAAGGTATTCCGACTCCAACAAAACCAAAGCCTGTTGCAGCACCGCAAGCCACTCCCGAAAGGCAAGTAGCAGCAAGTCCGATTCCGTTTAAGGAAATACAACCGCTACCGATGCCGACAGTCCCGCGGGCTCCCTTAGCACCGATTCCACCCGCTTCACGCCCCACTCCTGCACAACCGACATTCTCTTTCACATTTTACAACACAGTATGTAAAGTGAGTTTAGACGCTTCCCAGAAGTTCACATTACGCAATATCACCGAAAATAGTGTGGCCGATGCGTGGAAAACATTATCGGATAGCCGTTACAACGATTTGCTGAATGACTGCCTGAATTTACGAGAAGAACTCAACCTCTGTGATTGGGGCTACATCGAAATGCTAAAAGCCTTATCGGAGAAGTTCTTTGGCAAACCCTGCAACGAAGCCGTACTGCTACAGATGTATATCCTCACACAATCAGGCTATAAAGTACGAATTGCACGGGTCGGTGAGCGCTTAGCCTTGCTCGTACCCTTCCAGCAAACCGTATATGAATATACCTACGTTCCTATACAGGGGCAAAACTACGTCATGACGGACAAATCTATTAAAGGTGGAAAAATTTTCCTTCTAAACCACGAATTTCCCAAGGAACAGCAGGCATCCCTTCAACCCTCACAACCGAACTTCCCTATTGTAGCTACACCTGTAAAAGAGTTTGTTTCAAAGCGTTATCCTGACCTGCACCTGAGTATTTCTACAAATAAAAATCTGCTCGACTTTTACAATACCTATCCACGTTCGGAGTGGAATCTCTACGTAGCAGCTTCTCTGAGTGAAACTCTAAAACAGGAATTATACCCCACGCTAAAACAAAAACTTTCCGGTAAAAGCGAAAAGGAAGCCGTCAATATACTCATCAACTTTGTGCAAACGGCTTTTGAGTACAAAACGGATGAAGAACAATTTGGAGCAGAACGCCCCTTGTTTGCAGATGAAACATTCTTCTATCCGTACAGTGATTGCGAAGACCGCTCCATTCTATTTTCTATTCTGGTGAAGGAATTATTGCACTTGGATGTCATCCTATTGAATTATCCCAATCATTTAGCAACGGCAGTTTGTTTTCAACAAGAAGTCACTGGCGACTACCTGACCATTGAAGGCAAGACCTATATTATCTGTGACCCAACCTACATAGGCGCAGACATCGGGAATGCCATGCCTCAATATCAAAATACGCCCGCTAAAGTGATACGACTGTGAAGTTTATACTACATTCCGACATTCATTTCTTATTAATTTCTTCAAAAGAGATGTCGGTTCTAACCGGATAACAGCCCGGATATTTCCTGCGCAACTGTTTCAAGGTAGGAATACAATCTAATCTATTCTTAAAGTTTCCTACTCGTATCTTAAAATCGGGGTCAAAGTAGTTCAAGTAAGCGGAAATGTCGGGAAACGCTTCTCTAAATTCATTTTTTATAGCGGTCACACGGTCAATGGAGTAGTCAAACGAACTGCCCGAAAATATCTGAATACGGTAGCCGTTAAAGACCTTGTGCTCTTTGTTTACCTTGATACGTCGTTTCTCTAAGTCATATATATATTCGCCTTCTTCCAAAAATATCATGCCACCGGAGGCATCTTTCGAGGCTAATTCTTCATATATATCATTGCGTGTCTCGTGTCGAAGGGAGTCCACTCGTTGGGCTGATACCACACAAGTCACCAATAGCAAACAGATTGTACAAAATCTCAACATCATATTCTTACCGTATTTTGTTAACAATATCCTCAAACACCTCATCTACGCCTTTGTTTCCTTCAATATCTATGCGCACGCCTTTCTTCTGATAATGTGTGGCTACGGGGAGGGTTTTTTCGTTATACTCCTTCAAGCGCTGTGCAATCACTTCTTTGGTGTCGTCTTTACGACCTTCAATTTCAGCGCGTTTCAGTAGTCGCACAACTAATTGGTCATCAGGTACGTCAATATTTATGAAGGCTGTCAAGGATTGGTCACCGTTTTTGGCCAGCATATCGTCTAAGATTTCTGCTTGCTTTACGGTACGCGGAAAGCCGTCAAACAAGAAACCGTGTGTATTGGTACTCTGTGAAAGGTGATTTTCGAGCAATTCCACGACAAACTCGTCGGACAGCAAGCGTCCACTGTTGATGACCTCCTCAGCCATCTGTCCGAAGCGGGTTTTGTTCTTAATTTCTTGGCGAATAATGTCGCCCGTAGAGATGTGCTCCAACTGATATTTCTCTACAATCTTTTTTGCCTGAGTGCCTTTTCCCGCTCCCGGGGGTCCAAATAATGCGATGTTCATACTGTTAAATGTTAAATGAATACTATTAAATGAATACTTAGCGTATTTTCCTTTTATTTAATTCTCTGTGATATTCGTGTGCATGTCGATTGTGCTCTGCTAATGTCTTTGAAAAGTAGTGACCACCAGAAAAGTCGCTTCTGGCGGCAAAATACAAGTAATTGTGGTGTTGATAATCCAAAACGGCATCCACTATACTAACGGACGGCAGACGAACAGGACCGGGTGGTAAACCTTTGTATTTATAGGTGTTATAGGGTGATTCTACTTCCATGTGTTCATTCAAAACCCGCTTCAAGGTAAAGTCTCCCAAAGCAAATTTCAGCGATGGGCAGGCCTGCAATTTCATACCTTTTCGCAAGCGATTGATGTACACGCCCGCTATGATTGGGTATTCCGATTTCTTGAGCGTTTCTTCTTCCACGATGGAAGCGATGGTCACCACTCCCACAGGATTTAAGCCCGCTTCCTTGGCTTTTTGTACGCGCTGCTCGTTCCAAAACTTCTTGTATTCCCTATTCATCCGTTGTATAAACTCCTCCTCAGTGATATTCCAGTACAGTTGGTAAGAGTTGGGAATGAACATGGCAGAGAAATTCTCCTTTGTAAAGCCTAAGTCTGCCAACAACTTCTTGTCTGTTGTCAATTTCATAAATCGTGCCGAATCGATAGCCAAATGGCGTGATAGTAGGGAGGCTAACTGGTCTAAGCTGCGTAGATTGTTGAAGGTAAAGTTAATGGCTTGTTGTTTTCCAATCCGCAACATATTGATTAACTCGTTATTACTCATTCCGTCACGGATAAAATAGCATCCTTGTTTGATGGATGAAGGGTATTTTTTCAGTTTGGCTACCACGCGAAAAGTCGCTGTACTCTTCAAATAGCCACGCGCTTTGAGTTCCTCTGTAATAGTATTAAAGTTGGTGTTCGCGTGAATATAAAGTACACCCTTGTCTTCGTCATTCACCGTCGTATTGGCTGAAAACACGCCATAATAGGCTACGCCGACAAAAATGACAAGGAGTATCGTCAATGCGGTGAGCGTTTTAATAAGAATACGTTTCACTTTGTTGCTCTTCTTGTTGTTCTTCTTTTGCTTCTTTTTCATTCTTCCTCTCTAAAAAATAGTTTATAAAAGCTCATATCTTTTGCTGTATCATATCCTTTTTCGATGTATTTCCGCAGTCCATGTATATAGATGTGAAAGTTCTTATCTAATTTCAGTACATGTTTGAAGTACTTCTTTTCGTCTTTGACGGCATAGTCGGAAATCTGGAAAGCATTTGTGAGTGGCACCTGATTGGTCTGTACGTATTGCTGTTTAAAGTTTTCAAAGGCCTTTATAACCTCCGGCTGTTGCACTACTTCATGGATGAACGAATCTTCTGAAAAGAGTTCCGTTTGTTTAAAGAAGTCCATCGAGCGGTTGAGCATGTCTATCTGGTCGGTTTTCGAGACATCATTTTCGTTGTTATAAATGTCTCTCACAAAATCTTTGCATAGGTTCATGTAGTTGGTGGTCTGAAAATAACTGTCATCTGCCGGCTGCAAACCCAAGAAGTCGTTCTGCCAATAGACTGCCTCCTTGGCATTTGACTTGTTTGCTATCAGTACTTTGTATCCGTTTTCACGGTTTACATTAAAAATAAGGCAGCATTTATCTAATTTCTTGATATTGATACCCGCATCAGGTTGCATCTGGTAGGTATTTCCTTGATTCATAAACACCTTTATAAAGGTATCCTTCGTTTCCGCTTTAAAAATACCAACGGCATCACATGTTCCGTCATCCGTTTGGATATCAGAAAAATACGTTACGTAAAGGTCGCCTTGCTTGATGTCTGGCTGGTTGGACTGTTCAAATAAATGTTCTGCTATCTTAATAGATTGGGCATAGAAATGAACTTTTTCACTAAATATCATGTCCACAGCCTGATAGACAGGATTATTGATATATTCATCTGCAATAGGGACAAAATTATAGTATGCTTCTCGTTTAAAGGGGGACAAGAAATAATCTTTCATCAGGGTGACAAGGTCTTCATCTTCAGGCGAGAAGGGGTGTTCGGATATCTCCAGTTCTCCCTCTTCAAACTTGTTACCTATGCGGTGTATCACCACGTCCGAAATGCGACAATTAAGAAAAATCATCATAGTGTTAAAGGGTTAAAATCTTAAACTGAGACCCACATTCAAGGTCTCTTTGAATTGTATTTCGTCGGAAAAATTCTTATCCAATATCAAATTCGTATAGATAGTTGTTTTAAGGAAATAGCTGATTTTGAAGTCAAACTGTAGCTTCCAGTCAATAAACACATCTTGTTTTGAGAATTTATCCCAGCTATGAAAAAAAACAAAGTTATCAGTCACTTCCAGAAAGTTCCATCCTTTAATGGTATGTTTTAATTCAATGCGAGCACCGGCATCTGTTTTCCACTTTTCACCGGTTTTAACGCCGTATCTTGTTTGTGAAAAGAGAAGAGTATCCCTCACATACGTCCATTTTCCACCGATGGGGGAGACGTAGAGCGAGAAATTTGCCCAGGGTTTAAAATCCATTCCGACAGATAAATTGGCATTCATAGGTGAGAGAAAATTCCCGATGAGCGTCCTCTCTTCTCCATTATATTGATACCCATTAAAGAGCATCGTCTGGATATTAAATTGTGTGGCATAAGATAGAGCCTTGTATGCTTTGTAGCCCCATTTTGAGTTTATTTCTAACAGGTCTTCATTTTTATGCATGTCATCCTTGTTTCCGTTCCTAAGGAATCCCAATTTATAATATAGGTAATTTTCCCAAGTCATACTACCTTTCTGATAATTGAGAAATCCTCTTAGATTGGAAAGAAAAGACAGGGTATTTTCCCCTCCAGCAGCCCAATTTTCAAGATAGCCTTGTCCAAAACTGAGGTCAAATGTACCATAATAATGCCAATAACGACGTCGCAAATTTCCCTTATTGACATTCTTGAGATTCGTTGGTTCTTTTATTGGTGTCAGGGCGTCATCCACAATAGTTAGAGCCGTTCTTTCGGCTTGATAAACGTCATCGTCCATCAATATTCTCACCTTATTTCCGCCCGGCATCGCTTGTATCCATCCACCGACAGAGTCCAAATTCCTATTTTTAGGCCAAAAGCGGTAGTAACGACTTGTGTCATTGTTTATCCAAAGCGAAATGTACTGATTGGCAGCATCATAGACGCTTAGTAATACAGAGTCCTGCGCAATCTTCTTTAACCACGCGAAAGTAGTGTCTGCCATTAGATAGTCGTATAGGTTTCTCATATCAATGCTAATGGGAGAGAGCGTCTCTTCATCGGCGGCAGTATCTGCGAGTACCTTAGTTGCCAGTATGTCCAGTGCATGATACCGTTTCGCGTTTGTTTGTGTGTAATTCCGTATGCTGTCGGACATCTGTTGTATCCGGTCATTTTCAACGTATTCTAATAATACGGCTATGGCACGTTGTAGTTCTTTGTCTTTTAAATCTTTAGCAGAAGTTTTTTTGAGTACATCCACCGAGTAGCGGACAGCCGGATTCTCTATGAACAAATTGTGCATCTGTTTATCTGAATAAATCCGTTTAGGGAGTGTGATTGTCGGAGTATATAAAGGCAGTACGATGGCTGTTACCGGCTGCAAGGGGTTTTCTTTGGTTAGCGTGTCTTGGGAAAAGACGGAATGTCCGCTCCCTAAAAGCAAGATTAGTAACACATACGTTCCAAATTTCACAACTAATTCTCTCATCTATTTGTGACTAATTGATTTATAGAGTTATTGATTTATAGAGTATTCAGGTAAAGATTATATAGTGAGCCTTTGTAAAAAAGGTCAAAAAGCGAAGGGGCAAAGGTAGATGAAAATTGTGGGATTTCCAAATGCTGAAAATAAAAATAGGACAAGGCACCAAATTACAAAAATTGTTTGTACTTTTGTACTTTCACCACAAATAATAATATTAAAATGAAAACATTAAAAGACTTGTCCTCAAGCCACAATCCACAATCCAAGTCTTGGTTGTACCTCGTTAATTTTTTGAAAGATACTGCACGGTGGTTAAGAATACCTACTTCTATAACCTCTAAGGTGTACAAAGCAATGGTAAAGAAAAAAATAGTGGCATATAAAAACGAGTGGTTAGTGCAAGATGATACCGGCACCTACTTCAATATCAACGGTGCTAAATTGCCTGATATTTCTGGCGACCCAAACCAAGCCGTTACGCTGATGTCGGCATTTGAAGACGTTTTTATGGTACCTTATTTCTTCAATGACAATCACGATAAATCGGTAGTAGAAAAGGTGGATAAGTATATGATAGAAGGTCCTTACGGTTATACAGATGGTGCTTTTGATGTAACGGTGAAAAAAGATGATGTTGTGATAGATGCGGGAGCGTGGATTGGTGATTTTAGTGCCTATGCGGCTTCCAAAGGCGCAATCTCCTACGCTTTTGAGCCGGTAGAAGATACATTTCAGTTGTTACGCAAAACAGAAATGCTAAACAATACAACACAAATGTCAAATAATGTTAAAATTAGGGGCAAAATCATATCTATACAAAAGGGCTTAGGCGACAAAGAAGGAGTAGCCGTTATGGCTATCAGTAAGAACAACAGCGGGGAAAATTCTATCGTGATGAAGATAGACGCCGAAGATTCAGAAAAAATAGAGATTACTACATTGGACAAATTTGTGGAAGAAAATAATTTGAAACGAGTAGATTTTATCAAATCCGACATCGAAGGCGCAGAGCGGGATATGTTGCGAGGTGCAACGAATGTATTGAAAACTTTCGCACCCAAATTAGCCATCTGCACCTACCACTTGCCGGATGATCCCGAAGTGTTGGAAAGCATCATCAAAGAAGCCAACCCACAGTATAGGGTAGTGCAAATGCGGCATAAGCTGTTTGCAGCAGTCCCCAATAGTCAGCATCAAGTACATTGACCTTTCCTCGACTATAGACAAAATAAACAGATGTAATATGTTAAACCAATAAAAGGACTCATTTTTTTGTCGCTACGCAATATAGCCCCTCTTCCGAACGAACTACGATTTTTCCATCAATAAACGCAGGGGTAGCAAAGGTTTTAGCACCCGTTTCAAAGGAATTGATTAGCGTAAACTCACTGTCAGCCGTATAAATGTGCATTTTCCCATCGTTGCTGAACACATATAAACGTCCTTCGACAATCATAGGCGAAGAATAAAACTCCGTCTCTAATTCGTGAGAGTGCTTCAAAGCACCTGTTTTTGCGTCATAGCAGGCCAAGACACCGTAAGTCGTCCCCAAATAAACATTCTCATTTGTCGCCACAGGGGACGAAATTTCGGGAAGATAATTGTTAGCAGTCCATAGCTTTTTGCCCGAAGTAGCATCGACAGCAATCAACGCGGCATATTCACTCGCACCGAAAACAAGTCCGCCTGCACCGCAAGGACTCGACGCCACCTCCCCACTCAAGCCATCAACCCGCCAATATTGCTCCCCATTCGCAGGATTGTAAGCCGTGATTGCCGGATTTCCCATTAAAATCAGTTGTGCCCGATTGTTGGCAAATACGAGTGTCGGGGAACTCCACGTGATTTTGTCCGTCCGCGTTTTGCTCCATACCTCATTGCCCGTCGCCATGTCTAAAGCCACCACTTTGTGGGCATTCGTATTGTCATACTGTACGATGAGTGAATTGCCAAACGCGAGCAGCGAGGAAGCGTAACCGTAATGATTGTCAGGCACTCCCAAGTTCTTTGCCCACAGACGCTTGCCATCCATATCAGCACATAATAAATCGCCCGTTGCAAAAATGGCACATACCTGTTTCCCATTGGTAGCAGCGGTCGAAGAGGCAAGTCCCGTGTCATCCGTTGTCTTGGGCATCACCTGTGGTGAACCCGGAATGTTGGTGGCTGCTAATGTCCATAAAAGTTTGCCCGTCCGAAGGTCGTAACAATAGATTTCGCGCGCACTCTCGTCAGCACCCGTAAGAAATACTTTATTCCCGCTGACAACTGGCGAATTGAAACCATGTTTGGGAATAGCACTTTTCCACGCAATATTTTTGCCGGTTTTCAAATCCCACACGTCGGGAATATTTTTTGCCGAAGAGATTGCATTGGAATTGTTGCCCCGAAAACCGCTGCTGATATCCGATGCATTGTCAATAGTAGTAAGGCTTTGTGTAGCATTATCATCACTATTGCCTTGAACGGTGTTCTCTTCACCCTGACGAGTCTGATTAGCCTGATTAACATTGCTTTCCCCTTGTGCTGTACTTTCATCACCCACAGCAGCGATTTGTCCTATATCCGTTGAGGGCGTATTCGGTGCGTCCGTCCCTCTTAAATGGGAGGCAGTAACGAACACAAAAACCAATGCCACCGCCACCAAAGCACTTGCAAACCATCCCACATATTTGCGTGCATGGGTTTTAATAATCCAGTCGTCCACGACATCAATTTGCTTGCCCGGAATATCTTTCTCACCCGCGAAATAAAATCGCAGGCATACAATCAGCACTCCCAACATCGCTAACAGCAGATAAATCCCGGTCTTCAAGTGGTCGAGGTTCACAAAATAGGCCCTGCGCGCCATCAAATCAAGTTGCCGTATCTGTTCCTGCAATGCAACGTTATTAGCGTTCTCATCATTTATTTTTTTGAGTGTTTCCATCACATCAGCTTGAAGTGGATTAAAACTCCTCACTTGGAAGTAATTTGTTATTAACATGATGGCGAAACTCGCTACAAAAATAGCCGACACAACAGCCACATTTCTAAAAATAGCTTTTCTCATTTTATAGGATTTTACTTTCACTGTATTTTATTTTCTATGATTTTATTTTGCGGGCAATAACTAAAACATCTTGCACAATTCACGCACTGTGCATCATCCATCTCGTAGCTCTTCCGACTGCGTTTCACCGATAGTCCGAGCAACGTAAGCCCGATTACCAAACCAATCAGTCCACCGGCAAACGTGGCATACAACTTGAAATCCGCCAGAATCACATCCACACGCTCTTTCAACTCTACAACGGTACCGCCTGCACCGTAAAAAGACTCCAATTCAGGGACTGGATGGTCTTTCGGTGTTGCCTCACCCTGTACCATATCATACAAACGCACGTCATTGTTGGCACGACTAATTGAATCACTCATCGACCGCATCATTAGCGCAGCAACAGTCACCATCACCGGTAGAAATATCGTGTACAGCAACACGCGCTTCACCCCCTGCACACGACTCTCTTTTACCTTATTATTATATGGTGCCCGAATCGCATCCACGGGACAGGCTTTGTGGCAAAGCTCGCAGTTGATGCAGGAAGGCGTAATCTTCGCTCGCCAAATAGACACCCGCGAGAACAAATTCAACAGCGCACCATAAGGACACATGAAACGACAAAACGGTCGCCCCGTAAACACAGCAACAAGTAGGAGCAAAGCCCCAAAAATCAGCAAGCCAATGTCGCCACTCAAGCGGAAGATGCCAATAAAAGGGTCAAAACGACAAATGATAAAGCCAGTCCGTGTGATGGCATATAAAATCGCTAAGAACAAATATATCCACGGGAAAATACCCAAAACGGCAGAAACAGAACGCGGTATTCGATAATTCTTAACATTCACAAGTTCCTGCAAAGCACCCATCGGACACACTCCCGCACAAAACACCCGCCCAAACAGAAAAGTGAACAAGATAGGCAGAATGAAAAAGAGCAAGGCAGCCAACGGGATGGTGTAAGACTTATCGGCCAATGCCAGAGCCACATTCTGTACGGAACCAATGCTGCAAACGCAGCCACTGCGGAAGAAACCAAAATAGGCAACCGAAATAACGGACACCCAGAACACCGGTTTGCGCGTCCGCTTGCGGATGACTGCCCAAGCCACAATTCCCATCATCAAAACCAACAAGAAAACATCAACAAAAAGCCACAACGTCTCGTTCGGTATGGCATAATGAGTGGCGGGATATTGGTAGCCCGACTCAAAATCAGGTCGCGGAAAGCGGTCTTGTGCATACGTAGTAGTACTCGCAAGAAAGCCCAAAAATAGGATTGTAATAATTGACAGTATTCTTTTCATTAGCTATATATTAGTAGCACATTAGTATATCTTCTTATTTATCAATATATTAGTACATCAACGCAGCCACACATCTTCTTCTTTTTCAATCTTTCAGAATATATGCCTTAGCGTATGGCACACGTTGTATAGCGTTAGAGGGACAGACCTTCGATATCTTACACTCATTGCAATTTTTGCACAAGTCTTGTTTCACCTGCATATACAGTGAACCGTTACCGAAAGAGTTGCAGCCTTTGGCGCATTTCCCGCAACCGATGCACAGACTTTCGTCAATCGTATATTCAAAATAAGGGTCCTCCACATACACCCGTTTAATGGCACCCGTTGGGCATCTCATATTCTCGGCCGCCGTATTGAGGTCTTTGACATTGGTGCGGTAATAACCGCCACACAAATCGCAATACCCGCATACTTTGTGGGTATGTACACACTTAACGGCAGAGATAGAGAGTACACAGTTCGTTTCGCAGCGACCGCAATAGGTGCATTTTGTAGGGTCTATCTGCCAAAAATAGTCCGTTTCGCCCGCTAAGGAATTTTTCATCAGCACGCCCGACAACGAAGCGATAGCTCCCCCTGCCACAATAGACCCGCTCATGCGCAAAAAATTTCGGCGCGTAACAGGATTAGGATTTGATTGTTCTGTTGTATTCATATTTTTCATATTATCATTTTCTCTATCGGAATGATTAGAATCCCTTCGGCACCGGCTGCTTTGAGTTGCCCGATAGACTCCCAAAACTGATTTTCATTCACCACAGAGTGGAGCGAATACCAGCCTTTTTCACGCAAGGGCATCACCGTCGGACTTTTCATGCCCGGTAGGAGCTTGCAGATGAGTTCCAACTTCTCCTCCGGTGCATTCAAAAGGATGTATTTGTTGTTCCTTGCAGCTAACACCGAGCGAATACGGAAGCACAACTGCTCTAATAGTACCTGCTTGTCGGCGTTCAAGGTAGTGTTTGCCACCAAAAATGCAGTCGATGAAAAGAGCGTATAAACCTCTGTCAAGCCATTTTTGAACAGCGTACTCCCCGAACTCACAATGTCACATATCGCATCCGCTAATCCCATATTGGGAGCTATCTCTACGGAGCCGGAAATTTCATGTATTGCTGCTTTGATACTGTGTTGGGTCAGAAAATCCTGCAAGGTGTTCGGGTAAGAGGTGGCAATACGCTTGCCCTGCAAAAAATCAAGCCCTGAGAACTCCTCCGACTTGGGGATGGCAATGGAAACGCGACAAGCAGAAAACCCCAAATCAATCAACTTCAACACTTTCGCACGCTTCTCAATCACCGTATTATCACCGATAATCGCAATATCTACAATACCATCTTCCACATAGTGTGGTATATCTGAGTTGCGCAGATAAAGCACCTCCAAAGAAAAGTTGGATGCCTGTGCCATCAACTGCTCTTTCCCATTGTTGATGGAAATACCACACTCTTTTAGCAATGCCAGCGAGTCATCTAATAATCGCCCGGACTTTTGAACTGCAATCTTTAATTTTGTCATCATATCTCGTAATATATTGTCGTACTATTGCCTTACGCTTTTCCCTTGCGAACTCGGCCCTTCAGCACATTAACTTCTCATTCATTCGTTTCGCCGCACGCCGTCCATCTCCCATCGCCAAAATCACTGTCGCACCACCTCGTACAATATCGCCTCCCGCATATACATCAGGAATACTCGACTGCATTGTATCTTCATCCACCACGATGGTGCCCCCTTTGGCGACTTCCAAACCAGCCACCGTACTTGGGATAATCGGATTCGGCGAAACCCCTACCGCCACAATCACCAAGTCTGTATCTATAACGTACTCTGAGCCTACAATCGGCTCGGCAGACCTCCGTCCACCGGCATCCGGCTCTCCTAATGCCATTTTCTGAACTTTCATCTGCTTCACCCGTCCCTTCTCGTCGCTCATATATTCCACCGGATTTGTCAGGGTCAGAAATTCGCAGCCTTCCTCTTTCGCATGTTGCACTTCCTCTACACGCGCAGGCATTTGAGCCTCAGTGCGCCTGTAAACAATCATTGCTTTCTCTGCCCCCAACCGTTTTGCGGTACGTACAGAATCCATCGCCGTATTTCCGCCACCGATGACCACCACATTCTTACCCCTAAGTACCGGTGTATCTGCCTCTGGACTGTCCGCACCCATCAAATTGACACGTGTCAGGTACTCGTTCGATGATAAAATCCCATTAAAGTTCTCACCGGGAATGTCCATAAAACGAGGCAATCCGGCACCGGAGCCAACATAGAAACCTTTAAATCCTTCTTTCCGCAGCTCATCCACAGATTGCGTTTGACCGACAATAAAGTTCTTTACAAACTTTACGCCCACCCTTTCAAGCAGTTTGATTTCCTTGTCCACAATACTATTAGGCAACCGAAATTCAGGTATCCCGTACTTTAACACTCCACCGATTTCATGTAAAGCCTCAAAGACAGTAACATCGTACCCCGCTTTCGCCATGTCTCCTGCAAATGACAAGCCCGAAGGTCCCGAGCCAACTGCTAACACTTTGATACCATTCGGTTTCGCCTTTTCCGGTACGGAAGTCTTCCCTGATTGTAGTTCATCATCCGCAGCAAAACGCTCTAAATACCCAATGGCAACCGACGGCTTCTTGAGTTTTTGCACATAGAAACACTTCGCTTCACACTGCTTTTCCTGAGGACATACGCGACCACAAACAGCCGGTAGAGCACTCGTCTTTCGTAAAATAAGGGATGCCTCGCTAAAGTCCCCTCTTTCGATATTCTTTATAAATCCGGGAATATCAATGCTCACCGGGCAACCCTCCATACAAGTAGGATTCACGCAATCCATACAACGTTTCGCCTCGCGCTGAGCTTGTTCCACAGTCAGTCCAATATTTACTTCCACGCGCTGGCTTTTCACCCTTTCCTCCACTGCCGTTTCCGGCATCTTCACCCGCAGCAGTTCTGTCCGCTCTTTCGCGCTAATAAGTCCGCGAAGTTGTTTCCTCCATTCAGAATCTCTCATCTATTTCTTTGTTCCAATGATTTAGTTATACCTGCCAATTAATTATACCCTGCCAATCTCATCATCAACTCATCATAATCAATCTGATGGGCATCAAATTCAGGTCCGTCGATACAGGTAAAGCGGGTTTTTCCGCCCACTGTCACGCGACAAGCACCGCACATCCCTGTGCCATCCACCATGATAGCGTTCAGACTTGCCACTGTTGGTATGTTATGTTCTTTGGTCAGTGCCGAAGCAAACTTCATCATGATGGCCGGTCCTATCGTCACGGCAAAGTCAATTTTCTCCCTTTCAATCACTTTCTTCATACCCTCTGTTACCAACCCTTTTTCGCCATAACTGCCGTCATCTGTCATTATGACGACCTCATCCGAGTTTTGGAGTATTTCATCTTCCAAGATAATCAGGTCTTTATTCTTGGCTGCAATAACGGATATGACCCGATTACCAGCGGCCTTTAAAGCCTTCACTATCGGCAGCAAAGGTGCTGTTCCAACTCCACCACCACAAGCCAGCACCGTCCCAAACTTCTCAATATGAGTTGCCTTACCAAGTGGACCCACCAAGTCGTACACTTCATCGCCCACATTCAGGGCCGTTAATTTAGCCGTCGATATACCTACCTGCTGGATAATCAGCGTGATTACACCCTTTTCAACGTCTGCATCCGCTATCGTCAGCGGTATCCTTTCGCCGGTTGCGCAAGCACGGACTATCACAAAATGCCCCGCCTTACACGACTTGGCAACCAAAGGTGATTCAATTTCCAAACGTACTACCTTCTCCGATAGGAACGTCTTCTTTATTATTGTATTCATCTAACAAATCATTTGCCCACAGATTAGAATAGAATGTAAAACAGAATAAGGCGCAAAATTAAGGAAAAAAATTAGGATATGTAATATAAACTCTCTACTTTTGCACCGCTAAATCCAAAAGATATTCCAAGTATCGTCCAATTTTAGTAAACATATATTGCGGGGTGGCAGCAGTGGTAGCTCGTTGGGCTCATAACCCAAAGGTCGTCGGTTCGAGTCCGGCCCCCGCTACTCTTCTTAACTAAGTTTCCCACCATATATATAAGATGTTGAAAATAGGGTAAATCAGGAACGCAAAGTTAAGATAATAATTGTAGAGACACAAAATTTTGTGTCTCTACAATTTTACTATGGTACTCCCCATTTTTTGGACACGGACTTAACGTGTAATTTTGCGCAAAAAATGAAGTGTAATGGAAGCAAAAACAGTAAGAAGGAAATTTACAGCGGATTTTTATTATCAACCATCCCAGGAAAGTAAAACGAACCTTGACATCCTGTCTTTTTTGGACAAACAATACTTGAAAACTCCCTTTTACGGTGTAGAGCGGTTACATGCCTTGCTTGCCCAACAAGGTATGGGAATCAATCGCAAACGGCTTCTTGTTCCGCAGCGACAGCACTTTATTAGCATTGGGCTTTAGCCTACGGGTTAAAGCCCTTCGGGCTATATGTCGTCGAGACTACCCCGTACGGGGTAGAAGTTTGATAACCCCGAATTCTATGTTCATCACCAAATTATTTTAGTTAAAAAATGCAAATTAATTAATTTTTTAGGCAGTCTTATCGAGCAGATTGTACAAGCGTTAGCGCAGTGCGGGGTGCGGGGTGCGAACCGCCACCACCACACCGAAACTCCGTAGGAGTTCAACCCACTTACGGGGTTGCTGGGAGGGGGAGTAGACATCTACCCCGTACTGCTTTTCGATTGTACGGGGTTATCGAAATTTAACGCCTTCTAGCGTAACTAGAAACACCCAGCGCATACAGGTGTAGTCCCTATATTTGCGAAACAGTACTTAGGAGAGGGACTACCCACACTAAACGTTATAGAGCCTATTTTCTGTCTAACATCCGGGGAGTAGGTTACTTTTACTTTAATTCGTAACATAAGTTGTGAATTGCTTTCAAAAATTGTATCTTTGACGTCTTGAACAGTTATCCACGACCGAAAAGAAGTACAAAGAGCGTTGTGAATTGCTTTCAAAAATTGTATCTTTGACATCTTGAACAGTGCTCCATTTTTCCACTCAACAGACCAATCAGGTTGTGAATTGCTTTCAAAAATTGTATCTTTGACATCTTGAACAGTAACTATACTAAAAGGTTGGACAGAGGGAGTAACCTACTCCCCGAATGTTAGACAGAAAATAGGCCTTGTTAAGGTATAATTCTCTGGACGGAGGGTGCAAATTTACTGATTAATTTTCTTTTTTTATCATTTCACTCGTTTATTTTCTTTCATTCATTCGCTCTTTTTCTGCATGGGAATGAAGCGAAGGCGTAGCCGTAGCGGAATTCCCATGCGCCGGTGACCCTCAAGCCACTTGGTCGCCA
>BNXR01000037.1 GCA_025999735.1 Bacteroidia bacterium
GCAAAATCTACCATGAAATACGAGGTTATTGAACATAATTTCAATATTGACGAAACCACTGGTTTGAGAGCGGACAAAACCGTCATGCTGACGGTGGCAAAATCAAAAAAACTGTATCCCGAAAAATTGCGTTTAGTCGAGTTTTACGACAGCCAAAACGATGAATGGCTCGTTTTTCTGACAAATAACTTTGAAGTATCCGCACTTGAAGTTGCCAATTTATACAAAAATCGGTGGCAAATCGAAGTCTTTTTCAAGTGGATAAAGCAAAATCTTGTTATTAAAAAACTGTGGGGACATTCTGTTAATGCTGTAAAAATCCACCTGTGGATAGCCATTTGCGTATATCTGACTGTTGCAGACTTGAAACACGCATTAAAAAGCAAGTATTCGATTTACGAAATAATGCAAATATTGGGTGTATCCGCTTTTGACAAGGCTCCCATACGTGAGTTGCTTACCGAACAACGCCCATACAATCAAAATATCGAAGAACAACTAAATTTATTTGAATGTTAAATTCGGTTAAATATTAACGCAACAGCAGTATTTTGGGATAGACAATAACGACAATAAATAACCACAAAGCCATGATTTTACACTTAGACATCAATTTTACCACTCAGGAAATCATCCGCTTTTTTCGCAAACACAGTTTTGAAGTAAAACAATCGGATGTTCGTCGGTACGACAGGAACACAGAGTTAGTACATTCGGAGTGGATGGTGTGCAATCCGTCCACCGGTGAATGGGTAGAATTAGACGATGCCTTTCGCAAAGTGGCGGAAAGTCGACAGACAGAATTGTTCCTCGATGGCCACAACAGGCTTAATATTATTAATACGTTGAATAATTAAAACAAATAAAAAAAAACAAAAGACATGATGAATTTAAACGAATTAACTCCCGAAGAGCGCAAGGTGCTTGCTCGTGAGGCTTTAGAACAAGAAAAAGAGGCCGAAAAGGCAAAACAAGAACAACGCAAGGTTTACAAGTCCATGACAGCAGAGAAAGTGACGGCCGTTTTCCCCTCACTTATGGAGCAAAGTACATTACTACAGGAGCTAAAAAAGCACATCTACGATGAATTTCAAGCGGCACTTGAAATGAAGTATGAACTGTATGACACCAAAGAAAGCCAACAAAGCCACACTTTTATGAGCGTGGACGGAATGCAGCGTGTTACGCTGGGGTATTATACCACCGACGACTACGATGACACTGTAAATAGCGGTATTGAAATCGTAAGAGAGTACCTATCAGGGCTTGCACACGACGATAATAGTCGGGTATTGGTAAGTGCCGTTATGAAATTGCTTTCCAAAGACAAAAAAGGCACCTTGAAGCCCTCGCGCGTGATACAACTCCGACAAATGGCCAATGAGTCCGGCGACGACAGGTTTTTGGAAGGTGTGAAAATCATCGAAGCAGCCTATAGTCCGGCTAAATCCAAGATGTTTGTGAAAGCAGAACAAAAAAACGGTCTGGGTGCATGGGTGTCTGTTCCACTGGGGATGACAGAAGCGTAAACCACTAAAAAAAACGAATGAGAATGGCTTATACAAAGAGATTTTTCTTGGAGCGCGTGCGTGAAATAAACGAAATCTATTCGGAATATTCGCAAAAAGGTGATCCGACCGATTATATTTATAGAAACCACATTCGCGACAGATTTCATATTAGCCGCTCGGCGTTCTATGAGTATTTAAGCATTCCATATAAAAACATGCTCAAGAAAATGAACACTCCAAAAGTAGTGCAGTTGGAATTTAAGTTTGAAGACTAATCCGCCAAACGCCTTGTTCGCGTAGAAAATGCCTCCCTGACTTATCAGGGAGGCATTTTCACGTAAGAGCATTTATGAATATACCTGTGTGGGCATATTCAAATGGTCGGTAGTTGTGTCCCGTAGCGTGCAGGTGTACTCCTCTACATTATCCACATAGTGCTCGTGGTTGTGGTTGGTGATACTCTGCGAGCGTATCCACAAAGTCATGTACGGCGTTGAAAATCGCATCATCGTTGCCGTTATTCGGTCAATGATGTCAAGGAACTCCAAAGCGCGCTCTTCAGCTGGCGAATTGTCGGCCGACTGTCCGTGCCATTCGGTAACGATATGCAGGCGAACGGTCAGTTGTGTATTCTGCATACGCCCTCCAAGTGTGTGCCATTGCATAGGCATGAACTCTATAAATACTGCCGGTGCGGCAAACGTATCTAAGTATTCTACTTGCTGATTCCAAAGGTCGAAATGCTTAAAAAACGGGTTCCCGTCTGTGTCTTGGATGGTTTTCAGTTTGTCTTTGATGTCAAGGTACAATTGTTTTCTCATTGGATACTAATATTAAATTTGTTAAGTTGGCGTTCTAATTCTGTTATAATAGCCTCTCTTAGTTTGGGATGGTCGCCGATGAACTGCCGCTTGGGCATCATAAATCCTCTTCCGCTTCCGGCCCGTAGTCCCTCGTTGTGAACACGTCCGTAGGGTTCTTTACTGCCGATGAACGAGTTAGGGTCTGTCCAAATGATAACGTGACCATTGGCAGCTTCTTTCACTTGGATACTGCGTCTAAGGCAACCGGTGGCACCGGCAAGAATTGGTCGGCGTGCCCAAGCATTTGCTCTTACTTCTCCTTTACTCTTTCCGCGTGTGATGGTTTTAAAGTTCTTGGGGTCGGAGCGGCGTTTTACGTCCTTCCATTTGTCGCCGAAAAAGCCCTCGTCCATGAAGTTCTGTTTAAACATACCTACGGCCACTTTTCCGATGACACGTGGTCCGACGGTGTCAAAAAAGTCTTTAAATTCCGCTGAAAGACGGTTTAACTGTGTTTGAAATTCTTGTGGTGTCATAGTCTTATTATCAGTTCACTGCCGGGTATTTGATTACCCACCATTTTATTTCTCCATTATCGTCCATTTTGCACACCTTGTCCAATATCTCTTTATTGTGGTGTCTTAGGTTTATCCCATTGTCGCTAAAATGACCATACAACCCATCATAGCGGTTATCATTAATATCAATCGCACTACCAAAGAAACCAAATCCTTGACATTCGTACCCGTATGGTAAGTGGTCTACAAGTTTTTCCATTATTTTATTTGTTTGTTTAAATTATTACTTGTATATTTGCAGCCGAATAGCGAAATGCACTTTGCAGCGGTTTTTATCGCTAAGGCCTTTCGCTATTTAAATTTATATATCGCATAAAGTTGCTCAAACCCGTCCTTGTGTACTTCTAAAAACACCCTGTACTTAGTTTCTTTGTAATTCCACTCGTAAATATTATACCCGACAATCCCCCTTCTCTTTTTCTTCACGATGTTTTTTACATCCTTTGGATTTTTCATGTCCTTTGTTGCCCCAAGAGCCGAATATATCGGGTTTTTCAGTTCTTTAATGTGATACGGCAAAATAGATGATGCCACAATTTGGTCAGAGTCTCCACAATGGGACAAAAGCCTGTCGTACGGTTTTTCGTTTTCCAATAAATCCCCTGTAGACAGGTTGCTATACTTTACGTGTTCTTTGGGACTATAGTCTTTTAGTAACCGGGGTCTTTCAAACTTGATATACTCGCGTTCTATTGCCGCTTTATTCTTTTCTCCTCTGACTTGAAAATAGCTTGCATCTTCGGAAAAGACCTCACCTGTTTGACCGGGGTTTCCTTCCAATCCGGGAGAATAAGCATCCGGCGGAAGGTCGCCGGTAAAGACAGTTGCATCTGTTTCCTCCCAATCACACTTGCAGTTCCACAGGTTACCGGGCTGATTTTTGAGCCAAAAGGGATGGTTCTTGGGCAGAACAAGTCCGTAAAACTTTTTATGCGCCTCGCGCAGATCGGCACTCCGGCTGGGTAACCATTTTAGGCTGGGGTAGAGTTTGTTTTTCACATCATCACTATTGAAGTCCACCCACTGCTTGGCTGTTCGGGCACGGGCAATAGAGGTGTTATACTCTGCTACTTGGTAGCGGTTATATGCGTTTAAAACAATTTTTCCGTAGCGTTTAAATTCCACTTCAGAGCGTTCTACGCCATTTTTGTCCGCTCGTTGCTGTTCTATTTTTCTGGTCGCCTGCCATGCTTTGTAGGCCGCAAATCTGCTTACATTGGCTTTCATCTGCTGCTGCACATCGTAATAAGAGGAACCTTCTTTTGCCGGAACACTTGTAACAGCCTTGCGCAGATTGTCGGCATACGTGTTGTAAATATCGGGATGAATACCGGTGTAACCGTTTTTCAGAGCTTCAAGAACCCGGTCGTAAAACTCTTTGCGTGTCAGATTATAGAGTACCGGGAAAGTGCGTAGAGAACGCATGAAATCGGCCGACGAGCGATTAAAATACAGACTATCTAAATCTTCTGTTGGGGGCGGGTTCTTGCGGTCGCCCGCAAGGGTCGCCCCTATGCGAAAAAATTGACCAAGCGTGAATACCAGCTGTTTTTGACATCCTTTTTTGCCGGCCCGGGTGACGCCTGTGCTGTGGCTGCTGCCGGTGGCTGCTCTTCTGAGAACACGGGCATCATACCCGCCATCTTCTCTAAGCGCATTTCCTCTTTCAGTTCCTCGTAGTTGTCCGGCTTTGGGATGTCAAACTCCTCGTAAATGAAATCATCGGCAACGGGAACCTTACTGCTAATGCCACTCACTACTTCCCATTTCTTTTGCAGAGCCTCCCAGTCCTTGTCCGGTGTTTCAAACCATATCTCACCACCCGCCGCATTGATGCCAAAGCGTCTGAGGATAGAGCGAAACTGCGTATTGAGAACAGAAAGCACAAACAATTCATCCGAGCGTTTCTTTTGCCCCTCTTCACTTTCGTGCACATCTCCCAGCGAACGCGACCCTCTATCACCCTGTTCGGTGGTAAGCGTATTACCGACGAGCGTTTTGCTGATGCCGGCATCGCATATTTTAATGAAGTTCTCATACACCTCGCTTGACGAAGCAGCACTCTCGTTGTTGGTTAGTTTGACTTCCACGTTCTTTTGGTGCACCATCCACTGTCCGGCGGTCCACCCATCCATCATGCCTTCCAACCTCTTTCGTGTTTCGTCGTCGAAAGCGTCATAAATGGCCTCCCGAAAAGGCATGCCAAACATTTCAGAGAACTGCGACCAGTCGCCCATCGCTCCCCGTTTGTATATAATGTAAGGTGCAATTTTGACAAACAAACCCTTGTCCTTTGGCTCACCGGCATAAAGCATATAGTTTGATAAAGGAGGATTTTTGTAGAGCCAATCAGCCTTACACTCTGATGCCTTTTTGCTGATACATTCAAAGCCCACTTCGGGGTGTACGTTTTCACGCGGAATAAGGTCGAAGACTATGCGGTGGCACTCCTGTTCGGGGTCGTACCATATCTTGTCGAATTGCAGGAGCGTATAACCGTAAACAACGGTATTCAATATCTCGCGCAATACATTGCGCATATCCGGTGAGTTGAGTAGTTTTGTCACCTGCTCGTCTTCCACGCCATCGCGCACAAATATCAGTCGCTTGTTGAGAATATTGTCCCGGCGTTTCCCCCAGGTCGCTTCCACTTGTCCGTCGAGCAGCATGTCCTCATACATTTCATACAATTTCACTCGTACCGGTGTGGTGGTGTTTTCAAATGCCTTTATTGCCTGTTTCCACAAGGCAATGCTTTGAGTAGCGTGTGAAGGCTGTGTTTTATCGAGTAGCGCAATGACGCCGGTCTGCTGTTTTGTCTGTTTTGCCATATTGTATTCGTTATTTTATGAGACGTGTTATGATACGTCTTTACATGAGGCGTATTGCGATACGCCACTACCTTTATATATGATGGTCGCGTTTGGTATTACTTCCACCAAAAGAAGCGTACGAGCTGGATGTGCCCCCATCAGAGGTCGCATTTAAGCGTTGCAGGCCTTGGATTTGTGCCCGCTCTGCCTGCACTTCCTTTAAGTAGGAAATACTTTCCTTGTATCGCTGCCCTCGAAATTCAGGGATGTTTACCGCCCCGCCGACACAACAGCAGTTATAGAGAGCTATATCTCGTACGAGTTTAACGACTATTGGTATCCTATCCGCGCTTTCGGATGGTTTTGCCAACTCGGTGGCCATGTCGTACCGTACTGAGAGATAGCTCGCTACTTCCGCTTCTGCTTCCACGATTGCCTGCAATACATTCTCTTCACCGCGAGAAACTACATTCAGGTTTTCTTGATACATCCCCTTTTTAAGGTCGTCGATGCTTAGGTACATGATGCATTCTTTTTGGGTAGTTTGACATTGACATCCTGTCGAACATAATTACATCCGGACGACTTTCTTACCCTGGCATCGAAACGACAATCAGCCTTGCTGTTTGCCTTACTGCTCTTTAATTCATTGTAGGTTTTCATATAAAATGGTTTAAGTGAATAATTTGTGAATAATTTGTGAATAATTAGTGATTAAATTCTATGTGCGTTGTGCCTTTTGGGGAGTATCTTTATGGCCCCGTCCCTAAGAACGGCCGACTTTTTAGACAAGCACCATACACCCCCTTCGATACAGTCCGGTCCGTCGGCCGGTGCTTTTAACTGTGGTGTGAGTAGCAGAAACTGCTCCTCTAAGCGTTTGAAGTGCGGGTCATCCTTTTTATCGACATTGAAAATAAGTTTTCCTAAGCGATTTAAAGGCTCCAAGTTTCCCTCAATACGACTATACTTATCGGGCTTTTTGCGTTCGTCCGGCGTGATGTTGATGACACCCGATATTTTTGCTCTTGCCTCGAAAAGCGGCACGATGACCTGTTCATAGAAGGGGTTTTGTAGGGTGTTGTTTTCGATTAAGTTATATACCTGTACCTGGCTTGGCACCTCGCTATTTATATCATAAACCCAATCGACAAACTCCGCATTTGTGGCTCTGTCTAAGCGTCCGTCAATGACATAATACTTTCCCTCCAGTACTCCGATTAACCAAACGGCCTTCATGGAGTTTACCTTGTTTTTATTATTGGACGGGGATGGGTCGCCGTAAGCACATAAAAATGGGAATTTGCGCAGGGGTGGGATTTTACCATACGTTATTTCTTTGAACACATCCCCCTCCGACAGCGGATTATTGAAATACTCCTGCTGTGCTGACCTGGTAGAGATTTTTGAGAGAATAAAGTCGATGTCATCCTCGCTGTTCTTGTCCCAAACAGACTTTCCGTTTTTATCCCGGATATTA
This sequence comes from Bacteroidia bacterium, assembly GCA_025999735.1. Lineage (GTDB taxonomy): Bacteria > Bacteroidota > Bacteroidia > Bacteroidales > Marinifilaceae > JAISHE01. Next base: position 7,186 of record BNXR01000037.1, read on the forward strand.
ATAATGTCGTAACAGTTTGCCACCAAACCGGCACGGGTAACACAACAATCTTTGGCAATGACATTGCCGTTAAATAGAATACGAATGTCACCGGACACAGACACAGTAGGTATTAAGGCCTGCTCTATCCAATCCCATTTCTTCTTTATTCTATCGGGGTTGTGACATTCCTCGTCGGTGTCGATGTCATCAATTAAAATAAAGTCCGGTCTCTTGGCCTCGTTACGTGTACCGCGTGGGCTTTGTCCGGCTCCCAATGCACGAAAAGCACAGCCACATTTTGCCGTAAACTCTCCCGCTTCCCATTGCCCTTCTATGACCTGCTGACCATAGTCATTGATGATACGCAGGTTCTTTTCAAGTTGCAGGCGAAAGGGAGTGAGTAGGCGAGCGGCATTTTCCCAACTGTTTGAAACAAGCAAAAAGTTAGTTGTCTCCCCTGTTAATGCCAATTTCAACACTTCAAACATAGAACGAGCCGATTTTGCCAGCTCGCGGCTCCACGCCCGAACTTCATACCAACGGCGATTTCGCATGATGCGCCGAGTGGCCCGTTTATGAAAGTCTGCCGGTTCTGCGGTGCAGTATTTGGGAAAGTAGTAGGCAAACCATGCCTCGTGGTCGGCTTCAAGACGGCGCATACGCAGTTCTTTGTCAATAGCCGTTTCGGTAGCATCCACTTCTACATCGGCAAGGAACTGACTGTAAAAGTCTTCCCACTCACGTATCGCTTGCTTGTCTGCTTGTTTTGCCATTATTTTATGAACTGTTTGATGTAACTGTTGAATAACCTTGCCACCTGCTTGCTCTCATCAATACCACCCACCCGGCGGACGTATTGCAAAAACTCGCGTCCCACCTGTGTTTTGTCGGCAATATTCATTTCTGTTTCCAATTGCCGAATGGACGCTGTGATTTTAGATAACACATCGGCCTCTTTGCCGGACAGGAATTGTTCACCGGTGTGTTTGCTTTCGGCGTAGTCGTTTAGGTTTTTGAGCTGCTTGTAAAGTCGTGATAACTCTACTTCTTTGCTCACCAATAATGAGGTGCGCAACTCCTCCCATTTGCCCTCTCTTACCCACTTACATACACTTTGAACACTCGCGCCGGCACGTTCGGCAATTTCTTTTTGAGTAATACCGTTTTCGTTCAGATAGAGTGTCTTAGCGTATTCGCGTTTTTGTTTCAGTGTTAATTCTGCCATTGTCCCTGCATTCATTTTTGCACGACAAAAATAGACAGTAAACAAAGGGAATACTAAAAAGTGTCCAACGGTTGGACACTTTTTAGGAATACACAAATTAGCCCTCTATTTTTGTGTCCGATTTAAACACGCACATGGTTGTACATGCCTACACGCAAACAAAAGCATGAACAAAAGCATGAGCAAAAACACGAGTAAATATACGAGCAAACATACAAGTATGAACACAAAAGGACTGATAAACAAAGCGGACAGCAAGTGCGTCGAAATTTACCTTTACGGTATTATCGGCAAATACATGGACATCGACACCGACAAGCTCGTAATAGAAATAGAAGATTTGCGCAAACAAGGATATTCTAATTTTCTATTTTATGTGAACTCTGACGGTGGCGAGGTGGTGCAAGGTAGCAACCTATTCAGTTATCTTGACCGCACAGACATAAATGTGACATGGGTAGTGGACGGTATCGCGGCCAGCATGATGGCCGTTTTGTTAGCCAATCCCAAGCATACCGTAAAAGCGTCTAAATACGCCAAATTCATGTACCACCGCGTACAAGGATATGTATATGGCAATAGCGCAGAGGTGCGCGCTCATGCCGACATGATTGATACCTTTGAAACAAGTCTTATCGAAATGATGTCTTTACGAATGGATGTGAGCACAGATGTAGTGAAGGGAAAGTTTTTTACAGACGGAACAGACCATTGGCTAAGTGCAGGGGAGGCAAAAGAACTCAAACTATGCGATGAGATAATATCCGGCGGAAAGAAGATTACAACCGCGCCGGACGCCGCACTGAAAAACACGCGAGATTTATTCAATTTTTACAATAATCAAATTATTAACGAACAAAAACAAGCAAAGATGGGAAAAGAAACAAACATTTATGCACTTGCTTTGGGAATGCCGGATACGGAAGACGAAAGCAAGGTTTTGAATCAGATGCAAACCATCCTGAATCAAAACAAGACGCTCACGGCTTCCTTGGAAGCCGAAAAGACAAAGACGGCCTCTCTTGAAGCACGCCTTGCAGAAGTGGCGCAAGCCAAAGTGAAAAACCTGCTCGATCAGGCTATCCAAGAAAAGAAACTCACAGAAGATGAACGTGCCACCTATGCCGCCTTAGCGGAAAAGGACTTAGAGAGCGTAGAAAAAATCATCAACAAACTACCGGGTGTCACTCCCGTTGTTGGTGAGTTAGGCAAACCACAAACGAGTGGTGCGTGGGACAAGCGTATGAGCGAACTGTCTGAGAAATTGGACAAGTAAGAAACCGAGTAACAGTACAAGTAATAACCCAAGTAATAACCCAAGTAATAACATTAAACAAATAAAAGATGGCAATTAACATTGGAAATACAAATTACAACGGCGAGGTATTAGAATCACTCTTAGCCTTGGCCGCCACCGGCAATGAATTAGTCGAAAGAGGACTGATTCACATTGAGCCGAACATCAGCTACAAATTCAGCATCCCGCGTTTGAAAACCGGCACGATGCTACAAAAGCACAAAGAACAACCGCAGGACGGCGATTCAAAAGGAAACTTCAATTATTCCGAAAAAGAATTGAACCCGGTGGACTTTATGGCGTTCACTACTTTCAATCCACGTTCTTTCGAGCGTATTTGGCGTATTTGGCAACCCAAAGGCCCACTTGTCTTTGCAGAACTTCCCGAAGAAGGACAAAATGCCCTGCTTGCAGAACTGGCCAAGCAAGTGAAGTTTGAACTTGGCTACCATTTCATCAATGGTGTGTATGCAGAATCAGGAGATACCAACCTTTTTAACGGCATCATCTATCGCATGGCAGAGGACGTAGATGTGATTGTGGTGTCGCCCAATAAAAGCGAAGAAATTCCCGCCTCGGGGACTGGCGAAACGGCAGTGCCAGCAGTGCCGGCAGTACCCTACACAAATGTGCTTGAAAGACTGAAAGCCTTGCGCAAAAAAATCCCCACAACTCTGCGTGCCTCTTCCGGCCTTCGCATCCTGATGAGCATTGCGGATTTTGATGCCTACGACGATGAACTAACAGCACGCCACGCAAAGAACTCCGATGACACCGAGGTAAACGCCAAGCGTTACAAAGGCATCACCTTGGAGCCTTTAGCGAACTGGCCGGATGGGTTGTTGGTAGCCACGATTTGTGGCATGGGTTACGACACCAACCTTTGGGCAGGTGTAAACTTGCAGGACGACATGGACGTAATAAAGATCGGTCTTTTGGAAAATGCCGGTGAGCGTTACTTCTTTAAGATGCTTATGAAAGCAGACACCCAAATTGCCTTTGGCGAGGAAGTGGTTGTAATGGACAGCCGTCAAAACCCACAGTTTACTGTTGCACCGGAAGCATAAAAAAACAATTGTCTGAATCAGGATTAGAGGATTAAAGGATGAACAGGATAAAAAAAGTAAAATTAATCCTGAAAATCCTAAAATCCTGCAAATCATGATTCAGACAAAAAATAGTAATCTTTAAATAGAAAAATATGAATAGCAAAGAGAAAACAGCCGAAGTAGAGGCAACAAAAGAAGCATTGGTCGTCAAAAAAGCAGCGAAAAAAACAGTCGAAGAGGAAACAGTCGAAGATGTAGCAGGCAAGGAAGTAATCGAAGAGGAAGCAGCCGAAGAGAAAGCAGCCGAAGAGAAAGCGGCCGCAGAGAAAGCAGCCGAAGAGAAAGCAGCCGAAGAGAAGGCAGCCGAAGAGAAAGCAGCCGAAGAGAAAGCAGCCGAAGAGAAAGCAATCGAAGAGAAAGCGGCCGAAGAGAAAGCGGCCGAAGAGAAAGCGGCCGAAGAGAAAGCAGCCGAAGAGAAAGCAGCCGAAGAGAAAGCCGCCGAAGAGAAAGCGGCCGAAGAGAAAGCGGCCGAAGTAGAGGCAGTTATCGCCGAGAAACCTGCCACCGTAGAAATCAAGGTAGCAAAGCCTTTCAGAGACAAGATAGACCATTCGACATGGTACAAAGTCGGCAATATTTTGGATTTTGACGCTGAACGTGCCGCAAATGCCGTAAAACTCGGTTTGGCTACTTACACCACTAAAAAATAATGTAATGGGAGCCTTGAAATATCTAATCATACACTGCACCGCCACACCACAGGGTCGTGAGGTTTCCTCCGGGGAACTTCGCAAATGGCATACCGACCCCGTTAGTAAAGGTGGTCGTGGCTGGTCGCAGGTGGGTTATACGGATATGTTTCACTTGGACGGAAGGGTTGAACGACTTGTTCGCAATAATGAGGACATGACGGTAGATGCTTTTGAGGCGACAAACGGAGCAAGCGGCTACAACGACAAAAGTCGACACATCGTGTATGTTGGAGGTCTTGACAAAGATGCAAAGACAACCAAAGACACTCGAACGCCAGCGCAGTTAGAGTCTCTTGAGCGGTATGTAAAGGACTTTCACAGTCGTTTCCATTTGGTGCGCATTATCGGACACAACGAAATTTCCTCAAAAGCATGTCCGTCGTTTGATGTACAACAGTGGCTCAAAGAAATCGGTATTAACCAATAAAACAATGCGGCTATGGAAACTTTAATGGATATCTTACAGTGGCTTGTCCCTTCAGGAGGACTGGCGACTGCAATTGCATGGCTTGGCAGTAAGACAATACGCAATATTCGTACCACAAAAGAGATCAACGATACTTACAAGACAATGTACGACAACTTAAAAGGAACTTTAATTGATTTGGAAGATGACATCAAGAGGCTTTACAAACAGATTGGCAAATTGGAGCGCGCCGTGGCAAAGGCTGCTACCTGCGTTCATTATCGGGATTGTCCTATTGAGCGCGAGTTGCGCGAGCAAGAAGGAGATGCAAAGCCAAAAAGTCGTAACAGACAGCTCGCAGACAAAGGAAATTAGGTACATGGAACGCGAAAGTGTTCCAATGGACATGGTTCATATATCAATCCCGGTTAGAGATATATCCCTACTTCCTGCCGGTGCTTCTTATTCAGAAAAAACCGGTCGAGCGGGCGTAAAGTTTCGGGTAGTCAATGATACTGTTTTAATAGAGGCCACTTGTGACAGTTTGGCAAGGGTAATACAAATGTACGAGATGAAATTAAGCCGTGCGAGCAATGAAACAACAACCCGTCAGATAGTAACGGAAAGCAAAGCGAGCTTTTTCACGCTGTTGAAATGGGGAATAATCGGTGCTTTAATCGGCTCAGTGATAACAATACTTATTTATTTACGAATTAAAATTTAAAAATTATGGACACAAGCGATGGATTTATTTATGGATTAGACCAAATTCAGTTCAAAGGTCAGATTTTAGGGTATATCAGCGAGGAGGGCTTAACACCCGGCGGCGATGCACCCAGCACGACAAAAATTCGTGCAGCACAAGCCGGCAACGCGGTAGTGAAAAATCTTCTCACTACACCGGGCAGCAAAACCTTTACCGGTAATTTGATTCAACTCAACACTTCCGCCTTGAAAAACATCTTTGGCGGAGAAGTTGACGAGGATACGGGAGTTTACACAGCACCTCCAAGAGATGTTGTTCAGGAGGGATCGATGCAAATTAACTGCTCAAGCGGCCATGTGATTATTGCACCCAAAGTGAGCCTGACGGCCAACTTGGCAAACGCAATCAACCTGTCACAGACATTGGCGGTTGCTTGTACGTTTGAAATCATGGTACCGGATAACGGTAGTAGTCCTTGGCAGGTTTATCCTCCGGGAGCAGAATTACCTGAAGCGTAATTTTATGGAAACCAAAGAGGAGTTAGCTGCTTCTGAGTTGATTTTAGACCGGGGCGTGTCGATACCTGTTCGCCCGCTCCGGTTTCTTCAATCCCGTAGAAAGCGAAGAAACATCGTGATTCGACAACCCTATTTAGGTTCCTTAATACGGATAGCAAACCTAAGTCTAAAGACGGGAGTAAGTCACGAGGAGATGAAAGACTATACAATAGAACAAAGTATGGCTTTTGTGGCAAAACATGGTAAGACGGTCAGTAAAATAGTTGCATCGGCCATCCTTCGGGGTTACTGGTCACACGCTTTCTTTCACCGTATCGTGGAACGGTGGCTCCGCTGGCGAGTGCATCCGGTATTTCTTTCGGAGGCCGTGTTTCAGCTGGTCGCTAACATCAACATAAGCCCTTTCAGAAATATTATCAACTTGACACAGGCGATCAGTCCGACCAAGCCAAGATTGAGCCACTAAAAAATCGGGAGTTAAAGAGCGGATATACAGAAGGCTCTCATAGCCCGTTCGGGTTTATATGGCAGATTGCATCTGCTACGGGGTGGAGTGCGCGACATATCTTGTGGAAAGTGCCTTATTCAACCATTCTGCTGATGATGAATGATGCCCCTCACTATGTGAGCGCAGAGGACTTGAAGAAAAAGAACAAGAGGCTCAAAGGGAAAAGAGCCCTTGACATTGGAGTAGAATTTTTTCAGACAAAACTATAAAGAATGAAACCGGTAGAACTCACCATACTTATGCGGGATAAAACCCGTGAAGGCATACAGTCCGCCTCTGAGAATGTGGACGGGCTGACTCGCGACTACAAGGAGTTAGTTGCAGGTATGGAAGCATCGGGTGAGGCTGCTAAAAGTATGGCCAGCACTACCTCTCAATCCTTAGAAGGATTAAAAAGCACACTGCAAGCCCTGAAATCACAACAAAGGGAACTACAGTCCGTGATGAGTGATTCGTCCAAGTGGGGAGCAGTTCCCAAGGAACTGACCGCGGAGTACGAAAAAATCTCACAAGAAATAAAGGAAGCCGAAACGCGCATTGGTGCGTATTCTAAGAAGACCGAAGAAGTGACACAGTCACATGTTTCATTTCGTTCGCAACTCAGACAAGCTCGCGAGGAATTGATAGCCATGGAACAGGCCGGTCAGCGTGGGACAAAGGCTTATGCGGACCTGCAAAAGCGCGTAGGACAGTTGCAAGATGCCATGGATGATGCTGCACAACAAGCGCGTGTACTGGCAAATGATGAATCTGCATTTCAGGGATTTATCACCGGCTTGTCGGGCGTAGCGGGTGGATTTTCGGCAGCCACCGGCGCCATGGCACTCTTTAGCGGTGAAAACGAAAACTTACAAAAGATAATGCTCAAAGTACAGTCTTTAATGGCTATTACCGTCGGACTGCAACAAGTAAGTCAAGCATTGAATAAAGATTCCGCCTTTCGTCTTGTGACAGTCGCTAAAGCACAAGAGTTTTTTGCTATTGCAACAAACAAACTATCCGTTGCTTTGGGTATTTCAAACATCGCAGCAAAAGCATTAATGGCAACCCTTACCATGGGTTTATCGGTGGTCATTGGAGGGATTATTTATCTTTGGGACAAATACAGTTCTGCTCAGGCAAAGGCATCCGAAGAGCAACAGAAATTCAACAAAGCAGTTGCCGAAAATGCCGCACAGAACATCACCGGCTTTGAAAAACTGCGCCAGTCATACAATAAGTTGGGTGATTCGATAGAAGAGAAAACGAAGTTTCTAATTGCCAATCAAGAGGAATTTAGAAAGCTCGGCATTCAGATTAATAATGTAAACGACTTAAACAATGTTTTCATTGAAAACGCGGATGCTTTCAAGCAGTCCATTATGGCAAGAGCATCCGCTATGGCCGCCATGGAATTGGCGACCGAACACTACAAAAAAGCGTTGGAAAAAAGAGGAGAGGCTAAGGAAAGGGCAAAAAATCCAACGCTTTGGGATGAATTTAGAGGCAGTACAGTACTAAGTGCCGAAATCTTTGCAGCCAATGCAGCCGTCGAATTTCTGGAAGAAGCCAAAACAGAGGAACAATTAGTAAAGGATCTCATAGGTGAATCCATTCGACAAAGCCAAGAGGCTCAAAAAAGCCTATCCGATGCAAATATACAGTCGCTCGACAATCTCGAGAAAAGCACAAAGGCGTGGTGGGAAGGGTACAAGAAGACCCAAGAACAACAAATGGAAAACAGTCTTCCTGGTAGCGATGTCTTTAAGAAAGCAAAAGCAGAACGCGATAGAGCCGCTAAAGAGCTAAAAAAGTGGGACGAACCCAAAGACTCTGATAATGCCAAACAACAAAACGAAAAGTTACAAAAGCGATTAGAGGCACAAGAAAAGTTATCCGATATAGAGCGCGCGGCAGCCATCGAAAGAGAAAAGTTTCAACTCGAAATGCGCCAAAAGGAAATTGATGTAATGGATGACAGCTACAAGAAACAGCAACAACAGTTAGAACTGAATCTCGACAAGGAACTGCTATCTATCCGTGAATTTGAACAAAAAAAGCTACACGAGCAACAACAGTACGAAAAAGAGCAGTGGCAGGCAAACGGAAAGAAGGGAACGTTCAAACCAAAGACCCAAACAATAGACGAGCTGAAAAAAGCAGATAACAAAGACGTAAAATACATCGTTCCCGACATTGCCGACCAAATAAAGCAACAAACCAAAGCCGCACAAGACGCTTATGATAAAGCGAGTAAAGACCTATTGGAAGCGCGCAGAAAAGAACTGTCCGAAGAAGAATACCACTTAAAATCCTCGCTCGATAGACAACTGTTAGAAATCAAACAGAATTACGAGGAACGCATCAAAGCGGCCAAAGGGAATTCCCTGTTAGAATCAGAACTCAAAAAGAACTTTGAAGCAGACCTTGTCAAGGCAAAGAAAACAGCATCCCTTGAACAAATCTCTGCCGAAGAAGGTTATTATAAAGAGTTAACAAATGTCACTAAAAATGCCGCCACCGCCAACAAAAAACGTCTTGATGAGACTATCAAAAAGACGAAAGAACTGATTAAATACATCGAAAACCCCAATCTAAAACTTCCCGCCGGCATTAGCGAGGAGTTTGCTGCAAAGCTAAAAGAATCGCCAGATGCTCTTAGAGAGATGTATGAAAATTTGAATCTATTACAAGATGAATACAACAGCAAACAAAACTACCCATTTGCCGGATTCATAAAAGGATTATCTGACCTAAAGAATTCGTCTGCTCAAGCAAAGAAAGCACTTCAAGAGATAGATGCGGAGAAAAGGAAGATGTATCAAAATCAAGCCGACATATCTCAAAAAAGCGGAGTTGAGGGTATAAAAGCAGGTGCAATAGAAGCAGCCGAGACGACCCAATTCTTGTCTGAAAAATTACAGCAATTAGCAGATGTTACCGGTGATGCTGCATTTCAGGATTTTGCCGATGAAACAAGCGCCATAGCCAGAAACTTTTCGGCTGCCGGACAAGGTGCCGCTTCTGGTGGTTGGATTGGTGCTATAGTTGGCGGAGCTACCGATATACTTTCTCAAACAATAGAAGCATTTACACAAGCCGCCGCATCGGAGGCAGAAGCAAAGCGCAATGCTATAGATTTTGCAAATGCCTACCAGTTATCGATGCTTCAAATTAAGGATATTGACTACGAAAGTGTTTTTGGAACTAACGATATTCTAAAGTCAAGCGATGCTTTCAAGAAAGCGCAGGAGACTATAAAAGAGTATAATAAATTAACAAATTCAACCAACGTACAAAAAGGAATAAATAACAAAAGTATTGTAGATCAAATATTAGCTGCCGGGGCGATTGAAAAAGGATTCAATGACTTACAGTCGATGAAAATTAAAACCAAAACGGCTAGCGGATGGAGTAAGTTTTGGGGAGGAAGTGATAAATATACCAGTCTTGGAGATTTGGCGCCACAATTATGGAACGAAAGGAATGAATTTGATACCGAAAACGCAAAGTTGTTTTTGGAAACTAATACCCAAATCAGTGATGAGCAAAGAAAACAAATACAATACGTTATTGACTTAAAGCAAGCGTACGATGATGCTATGTCACTTGTTGATGAACAAATAGAAAAGGTATTTGGATCTCTTGCTACAGATATGGCAGATTCCATTTTCGATGCTGTCAGGAACGGATCAGATGCGTGGGAAGGATTTGAAAAAACAGGACTATCGGTAATTGATTCTCTCGGTAAGGAATTGCTAAAGGAAATGATCATTGGAACCTATCTTGATAACTACAAAGAAAAGATGCGCTCTGCTTATTCCTTGGGAGACTCAGAACAAATACAGGAGGAATTACTAAAAATTACCGGTAGTATTTTCAATGGTCTTCCTGCTATTTATGATAGCATGGAGTCAGTTGCCAAGAATTGGGAAGAGATGGCGCAAGACGCCGGATTTGATACAAGCAAATTAGCGTCAGATGGCGTTTCGCAGTCCGGCAAGGCGGGAGCCTTCACAACGATGTCTCAAGAACAGGGTACAAAATTAGAAGGTTTGTTCACGTCTTTACAAATGCACGGGGCAAACATCGACGACACGGTGAAAAATATCAGTGCTGCCATGTATGTTGCTTCCGACACCTTGATGCGAATCGAAACAAACACATCACATTGCAGAAGATTAGAAGACTTGGCAGACAATATGGCAGTCCTCTTGCGAGATGGTCTAAAGGTAAGATAACAAAGGGTAAAATAATATAAGGCATGATATTAGACGGATTATTATTCATCAACAATGTGGACGTTTATCAAACGTACGGAGTGTTTTTGTCAGAAAACAATGCCAGTGACCATGCCAACTACTCTGCTTTACTAAAGCCTTCTGATATAAAACCGACTATTGCCGTGAATTTTCGCGAGGAGAACGGCGAAAAGCTACCGGATGAACTTTTGCCCCGCTCGGAGCCGCGAGATATTAGTCTTCAGTTCGCTATTATCGCCACATCTACCACTGATTACAAACAGAAATACAAGAGCTTCGTTCAATTTTTGAAAGCGGGATGGCTGAATATAAATGTCACAGAACTTGGAGAAACATTCAAGATGTACTTTCTTTCCTGCGACAACTACGACCAACTCACAGCCCTTAACGACAATACAGTGGCAGCCAAGTTTAAGGTTAGATTCCGTGAACCCGTGCCCTTCATTTAAACGTCCTTGCAATAACATTTAAGCAGCAAAGAAATGGAACTTAAAATATACAATCAAGAAGATGTCTTAAAGGCGAGCGTTTCGCCCGATGATAACTCCACGAACTCTAAGGGTATCATGGATGACAATGTCCTTGTGTTGTCTTTTAAACATTTTGACTGCTTTCATATCGACGTGAACGACTATGTGGATTTTATGGGCGAACGGTTTTGGGCATTGGAACAACAAACACCCAACCAAATATCCACCGTAGAATGGGAATACAACCTCAAACTCTACGGCATCGAAAGCCTAATAAAGCGCATCCTTGTTCTAAAATTGGTGGATAACGAGCTGCTGCCACAATTTTCGCTAACCGCCGAAGCGATTGACCACGTTCGATTGTTTGTGGACAACATCAACCGAGTAATGAATACGACCAACTGGAAGGTTGGCGAAGTGGTAGGCTCGGCCAACATGACGGTGGACTATTCGGGCACTTATATCAACAAAGGATTAGACCAAGTCGCCGAGCTTGCAAATACTGAATGGTGGATAGAGGGGACAACGGTGAACCTGACTCGATGCGAACACAGTGCACCCATCACGCTTGGCTATAGAGACGGACTGCTCTCTATCAGTCGCGATACGAATGAGAACGCCCCGTTCTTTACACGTTTATTTCCATTGGGAAGTAACCGAAACATCGATCGCTCTGTGTATGGTTATAACCGACTGCAACTGCCGACAGGTGCAAAATACGTAGAACAAAACCTGCAATACGGCATCATTGAACACTTTGAGGAAACAGCCTTCCAAAACATCTACCCCCGGCGCATCGGTACTGTCGAAACAGTACGCAGTGAAGCAGTGACGGGCGATGACGGCAACCCGTTCACTATTTACTATTTTACCGATACGGGTTTAAACTTCAATCCCAACGACTACGAAATAGCCGGATTGGTGAAAAACATTGTCTTTCAGAGCGGCGAACTCAACGGTCGTGATTTTGAAGTGAACTGGAATAACGATACCCACGAGTTTGAAATCATTACCCAGTGGCCGTATAGCGACGGTGAACAGTTACCCGGCGGCGTACTTATTCCAAAGACGGGAGACAAATACATTCTCTATAACCTTACCATGCCCACAGAATATTACGCTCTGGCTGAACAGGAATTTGCAGAGGCCGTACAGGCATACTTAGACAACAACAAGTTAGACAAGGCAATATATAAAGCACCAACAGACTACATAGAACTTTCAAAACGGAACGTAGATATTACCATTGGGCAGACAATCCGCTTAGAAAGTGCCGCTTATTTTCCACAAACAGGCTACCGCTTGAGTCGCATTACCCGCATCACCCGCAAAGTAAACAACCCCTATCAAGCGGACATTGAAATAGCCGACACGACCGACCGTGGAAAGATGGCGGAAATTGACGGTAGGATTGAAGAAACAAATCGCTACGTACAGTCCGCCTTGGCAGGTAGATTGTTGGATGTCATCAAAAGTTGGGAAACAACCCTACCCACAGACACCAATATATTCTCTGCTCGTAGGACGATGCAAGAGTTTCTATCAAAAAAGAACGACGACACAGCCGCAGGGTTTATTCGCTTTCTTCAAGGAATCAGTGTGCAGGAATTGGCGATATTTAAAACAGCTCTCAGCAGTGAAGTGTTTGTGGACGGCATGTTTGGTGAGGGATTCAAAATGTGGAAGGATGTGGAAAGCGGACTTTCAAACCTTACTTTGGACCGTCTGACAGTCAGGCAAACA
>BNXR01000038.1 GCA_025999735.1 Bacteroidia bacterium
TACCGTTATTAAAAGGTGTCTATAGCAAAGGCGATCCACCTCTTCCCATTCCGAACAGAGTAGTTAAGTCCTTTTACGCCAATGGTACTGCCCCAATAAGGTGGGAGAGTAGGTAGATGCCGAATTTCTTCTTTTTCATACGTTGGTTGTAGGGGCGGGCTTTGAAACCCGCTCCTATGATATGGCGAGGTAGCTCAGATGGTTAGAGCGTATGATTCATAATCATAAGGTCGGCGGTTCAATCCCGCCTCTCGCTACACCAAAGAAACCCACTAAATAAAGGCATCCGAGAAGTCAGATGCCTTTTTTTGATTCTGTTTTTCACCTCAAAAAATAATATATCAGAAAAATTTGTTTCATTCATTTATTCTTCCTACTTTTGTACCGGTTTAATAATTATATTAATTACAACTAAATAATGAATACAAAAAATAGAATAATTGAGCACTTGCAAGCCTTTGGGGTAAAGCCTTCTGTGCAACGCATAGCCATTATGAATTATATGATGAACCATTATGTGCATCCGACAGTTGATACCGTTTACAACGGACTTATTTCCGAGATGCCCACCTTATCAAAGACGACGGTGTATAATACGTTGAAACTACTTGCACAGCATGGAGCAGTACAGGAACTTTATATTGATGAGAAAAATGTACGCTTTGATGGGGACCTTTCGCAACATGCTCATTTTCGTTGCAAAAAATGTGGTCAGGTGTATGACCTGCCAATGGGAAATATGGATATTGCAAATATAAAAACAAAAACTGGCTTTGTGATTACCGATTGTCAATTGTATTACAGGGGTTTTTGTTCGAAGTGTAAAAAATAGATACGTGCGATTGTGCGTATCACAGATATATAAATTACTAATTGTATTATTTAAATTTTTTAATTATGAAAAAAAAATGGATTTGTACTGTGTGCGGTTATGTACACGAAGGGGATGAAGCACCGGAGTCTTGTCCACAGTGTCATCAGCCGAAATCGAAGTTCAAGGAACTAGTAGAAACGACCGGGGCTTTGGCATTTGCGGATGAACATGTAATTGGAATTGCCAAAGGCGTTGATTCTGTTGTCCTTGAAGGACTAAAGGCTCATTTTGCGGGCGAATGTTCTGAAGTGGGAATGTACATTGCGATGAGCCGTCAGGCTGACCGTGAAGGTTATCCCGAAGTGGCTGAAGCGTTCAAACGCTATGCATACGAAGAGGCTGACCATGCTGCTAGATTTGCTGAATTGTTAGGCGAAGTGGTGTGGGACACCAAGACCAATCTCAAGAAGCGCATGGAAGCAGAAGCAGGAGCTTGCGAAGACAAAAAGCGCATCGCTACCCTTGCCAAGCAGCTTAACTTAGATGCCATCCACGACACCGTACACGAAATGTGTAAGGACGAGGCAAGACATGGGAAAGGCTTTGAAGGGTTGTATAACAGGTACTTTGCAAAATAATTTATAAAAAGTAACCTGCCATTAGTGAATATAGCCGCGGCATGCCGCGGCTATATTTCATTTAGTAGGGGCGTATCGTGATACGCCCCTACGTCCTTATACCATTATAGAAGTATAGACGTGGTATGCCGCGTCTATAAACGAAGGGAGGGCTGCCTATTCGACAACCCTCTCTTTCTAGCAACACTACGAACACTAAACAACTAAACAACTAATACTAACTAAACTATTTATAAACAACTAACCTTAAACTATTTTCTAACTTTTCTTTATCTTCCCTCTCTCTTCCTCTCTTGTCCTGCCCACTTGTCCTGTCCACTTGTCTTGCCCACTTGCCCACTTAATTTTTTACGATGCTTTGAAATTCTGTGTCGGCAAAGAATTTTGCGAACTCAATATCTGTGGCTGCTAATTTTTTCATGGAAGAATCTTTGATACAAGCATTTCTCAGGTTGTCTAATACCAAGGAGGCATCGTCTGTCCGTGCGCCGATAAGGGCTTTCAGGTAAAATCCTAAGGAAGTTTGGTCTTTGCTATCATTCAATTTTTTCAAAGCCACGCTATTATTACCGGCTAGTACATTTGCTAAGGCGGCATTTACATCATTGTGATTACCAAAATAGGTAACGGCATTTTTATAGTCGCCTTTGATGATTGCTATAATTCCTTTATTGTAGTTTACGGCATCGCCACCACCGGTAGCTGCACCGAATAGCACCTCGGCATCGGCAGTTTTGCCGTTTTTCAAAGCGATAGCGCCTAAATTATTTTTCACAATCGGATTGTTGGCAGATAGGGAGTTTGCTTTTTCAAAATCGGCACTTGCCTCTGCTAATTTGCCTGTTTCAAATTTCACCAATCCGGCATCGTTGAAAACTCTCCATTCATCGGGGAACTGACTTTTTCCGGCTTCATAAATGGCTAATTTATCTGCATTATTGTCAAATAGGGTGGCGGCATATAAAAGTTCTTCTACATTTAAAGCGGAGGGATTCGATTTTGCCAAACTCTTCACCTCATCATTAGATTTAGCAACGCGCTCAGACTTAACGACTAATTTTGAACGTCTTAATTTCGGCAAAATCTGATTTGCGATCGTCGTGTAAACGCTAGCGATATTCTTGATTTCTTTTTCTCTAATTTCAGGATCTGTTTGTTTTTCCAAAACACGGAGAATTAATTCTTTATCGCGAATATCGGAAGATTCCATTGCTTTTCTGAAGCCATCCCAGTCTTCTGCTACCACATATTTCTTAAAGAAATCGGCATTTTTATATTCGTCAATTTTCGTTTTCTTTAAGGTATTCTTCAAATAACCGTCCGAAGTTTTTTCACGGCTATTAGCCAACCTCTCATTCAAGGTATAGGCACCATCAGGAGATGCGAAAGAATGAATTTCGACATTGTTCAAACGCAATTTTTCATCAGCTTTAGCAGCTTTCAGATATTTTTCCAAGTCTTTGATTTCTTGTGTCGTCAAAGATTTGTTGCCAAGTTGCGAAGAATTTATCTGATAGTAAATGGCTGCTTCGGTTTGTTCAGCGAGTGTTTTTGTGAATTTATCCACTGCCAAGATGGCTGCCGGTACATTCCAAACCAATGACGAGGTTGTAATTACACCGCTTGCCACTTTGATAGGGGCAAAATCAACCGTTTTTTTACCGGAAGTGGTCTGCACTTTCTTAGTTCCATCTGCCGAAACGGTCATCGTACCTACACTAGCTTGGATTTTTACTACTAAATCAGAAATCCTCATGAAATCTTCGTAGGGCACGCGGCTATTATACGAAATTGTTGCACCAGATTCGTAAGGAACTTTTGTATCATTCCCCTGAACGTTCTCGCCCTGAAGAATTTTAGGCTCTAACTCGATTTCACCTCCTTCGTAAGATATCACGGGAGCTAAGGCAAGCGTAACCCCTTTGTTAAAATACTTCGGCGGGATAGTGACGTCAATTTTTACATCTACTACATCCCCTTTTGCTTCCAAAACGTTAGGGGTCACCACATAATTAATGTTTGCAGCATCTTTCTGCATTTTACTTAAAGGATTACAGGAAATTAACAGCAACCCCGCAAGTACTAAGGTCGTAACAATAAGTGAATGTTTCATAATTACTTTTTTTTATTTTAAATTAATTTTTTCAGAGGGCAAAAGTACACTTAATTTAATTATATGCAAAACTTTTGCCTCTTTTTTTTTGATATAGCAGAAAAAATTATTTTTCCTCTGCGGATGACTATGCTCGGTTTCAATATTCAATAAGCACAAAATCAGTTTCAAATTGTGGGTCGTTGCATGCAACGACCCTACTTTACATCATTTATCTTTTCTAACAAGGGCTTTGCTGAAAGCGGCTTCCCTGTTGCTTGTACAATCCATTGGTTGGGTGTTAAACGTCCTAAGCGGAATATCCTATCTATTTCGGTGGCAACGTTTTGCCCACCAACTTGTGCGAAATGCTGTTCCAATTGAAACTCTATAATCTGCCCGAAGGCGTACGCAGATAGGTACAGCGGATAACTGACCGTGTGCGAATAAATGGCCAAGATGGTTTCATCCTTTCTACCAAATACGGGTGCAAAGTAGGCATTCCACACTTCTTTCGACAAGCGGCTCACGGCCGACTTCAACTGCTCGACAGTCGCTTGGGGATTGGCATACAGCCATTTCCATATCTCAATATCCAACATCGACACACCGGCAATCTCATAGAGCGACCACGCTTTGTCTAATACATCCATCTTCGCTTTCTCGGGGTCAGTATCTTTTATTCCCAACAGTTCTAAGTCGCGTTTCTGGAAGACGAACGCCAAAGCCTCTGTGAAAGCAGTGTTTGGCACACCATTCAACAGATAATAGTCCACATCATAGAGCGATAGTGTCTGCTCGACATTGTGACCAAACTCGTGAATAGCAATATTATAGCCCTTATAGTCAAGCCCACCAACTGGTATTCTCGTGCGCAGGTGGGCTTTCTGACCTTTCATCTGTGCTCCCCAAGCGTGTCCTGAGCCGCGTGCAGCATTGACTTCAATCTTGTCGGCTAGATAATACGCTCTTTTCTGCGTAAATCCCAACTTTGTGAGGATATGGGGCAGGTCTCTTTCTAAAGCCGCCGCAGTAGGATAAAGGGCACGTGTTTGCTTACTCAATGCGTTTTCATCCAAGTTGCTACGTGGTTTAAATCCGTCATACCAAATATCGAAAGCCTCCAAATCGCGCCCCAAGCGACCGGCAACTATCTGTCCCACCTTCTTGAGTTCCGGAGCCGTAAGGTACTCCTTTAATACAGCTTCGGCATCACTCACCGACACTTCCATATCGTCCGAAAAGTGACGGTCAATATATGTGTCACCGGTGTAAGCGTCTATCGCGTGCAAGGCTTTGAAATTGTTTAAGAACGTCGCATAACGAGTTGTGCTTTCGGACTTTACAGCCACATCTTTGCCCGCTTGGGTAATCGTATTCGTGTATGGATTCCAATCATAGTCGCCCGAATTAATGACCTGAGTAGGAATCTCTTGCGAGATGATACGCTTCATAGCTTCATGGATAGTTTGTTGTTTTACAAGCCCTACATCGCCCTTGTTATAGTTTGCTTTAATTTCATCGCGTAAGTTCCAATGGGACAGCAATATCATGTCTTCGGGGAAGTTCTTTTTGCCGGTTTTATCCAAGAGGTGACCGGCATAAATGTTGTAGTTGGCGATATAAACATCCGCATCACTATTCGCTTTGGCGTAGTTCTGTAGCAACTCGGCGGGAATACGGGAACTGAACAAATCACCTAAGCGGGCGTAGCCCCAAGCCAAGCGGTCTATCCCTAAGCCCTCTTTTTCTTCCAATGAAAGCTTCGGGAAATTAAGGATAATCGAGAAAGCTATCTTGTTGGCATAGAGGTCGTCACTAAGGTGAGAACTGGGACTGTAAGCGGCAAAAAGTTCATCCACCGGTAGCAGGTCGCCCGTCGCTTCGTGTACATTGCGTTGCAATTGGAGTGACATTTCGTTGTAATGTCCCCAAATAGCTTCTAAATAGTCACTTATCCGAAGAAAGTAGGCTTGCTTCTGTTCGGGATTGGCAATGAAATTGGCGGTACAAAACTGTATAAACTCCTCATTGCTACCGTCAGCAGGTTGCCATAAACGGGCTGCCTGCTTTACGCCCCTAAGCAGCGCGCGATTATCAATAGAATGTGTTGCCGTCAATTGCGCCTCCACGGTTTCTACTGACTGTGCGGTAATAGGGGACTGGGGAGTGGTTTTAGGTGCGTTGTTACAGGCCATCATCAAAACGGGTAATACTAATGTTATTGTACTTTGCTTCATCGGTTATTGCACTTTACCCTATCAGTTATTGTACCTTGTATCATCAGTTACTGTACTTTGGGCAGTTCGCTGATGCTTTGGATTTTGATATTTTTGAAATACACTTCCGCTGCCTCGCTTTGCAACTGTATTTTGCCTTCTACTAAGGGAAAAACTTCTGTTCCTTCTTTATACGAGGAGTTTTCCAATGCCATCGCCAAGCGTCCGTTCACGATATGTAAACTTTTCCCTTCATAGCAGTATAAATCTAAGGTCGTCCATTCATGTACAGGGTTCGTGAAATCGCCTAATGCCGGATAGCGACTTTTTACAGTTTCATCGCCCACCAAGTTCACCTGAGCACCCATAGAGTAATAATCACCGGAAATGCCTTCCCCTCCTGGATTTGTTTCCATCACTTGGAATTCTTGCGACGTCATCCAGGTATGCCAATGGACACCTGCTTCGCCTCGTGAATGGTACAAGATACCGGAGTCCATCGCCTTATTCTCGCGAGGTGGGTATTTGGCGGACCCAAATTTGTACTGTAACTGCAAGTGATAATTCTTAAACGACTGTTTCGTAACGATGCAACCGTAGATTTTGCCGGTGATGGATAGAACAAGTTCGTCGTTTTCTTTGATGACCGAGAATACATTGTCTTGGTTCACATCGTAGCCGATAGGAGTAGGCACAGTACCGTCCTCATTTAAAGCCGGTTCACCGGTAGAGGTCATGTTTACAAAACTTAGATACGTGCGCCATTGGGTAAGATTTTCATCCAAGAGGTCCGTCCATTCCGCCTGTTTAGAGGTGCAGGAAGTAAAAAATAATACAACGAGTAGTAAATTCGCTAAAAGTAATTGATTTGTGTGTTTCATAATAATGTAATTTAATGGTTATTGATTTAAAATTTATTTATGTATTATATATTAATGGTTTATAGTTAATATAAGCATATTATCTAACACAGTGTATTCCTCTTTTCCGCATTTCCACGTTCTTGCCGATATGGGTTTCGGGAAATCTACCGTCTTTTTTGACGAGGATGTTGATACAGAGCAGCACCAAAGCGATACCGACAAGTATAACAACCAATATAAATAGTTTCATTGTCATTTGAGTTAATATTGCTTTTCTATTTTAGGGCGCAAACTTACACAAAATGTTGCAAACTTATGCATACAAAACAAAAAATATTTTCGGTACTTAAATCTTGACGCGGCAATGATTATCAGCACAAATACACCGAAAACAATACTCCATCCGAAAAGTTCGCGTAGTGCTACGAGCATGGAGGAATGTGTAAGCATTTCGGCTTCTAAGGCCCGCATATAGATAGCATCGCCAAGCGGTGCACCAATGCCGGTACGGATGATGCCCAAAATACACAAAACCTGAAAATAATTGCGGAATGGGGCGGTCGCCTGTGCATAGACCGTCAGCGAAATGAAAACGACAACGTGCCCGAAACCACAGCAAACAAGCGGTAAGTAAAGCATCTCAGTTGCCGTGTAAGGCGTTATCAGAAAATACATTTGCGTGATATACAGAACGATAGACGCTATTCCGACAAAGCAGACCAATTGGTGATGTCGTTTCAATTTTGAAAGTGCATACCACGAAAATAGTGCACCGAGTAACATTCCCAATACATCAAACCAATATAGATTGACTGTATTGAGTTGGTCAAGTTGCAAAATGGTAGCGGTAAACGTGTTTTGCAAAACCTGTTGCGTGGATAGAAGAATGTCTAAAAATAGAAATAACAGCAACAAATGAAACAGATTGCGTGTTTTGAACGCCGCAAAATCAATAAAAGGGTGTCGGATATGCCTCATTCGCAATAAATTGGTTGCTAATGCAAGGCAAGAAATCCCTGCTGCAGCGCGAATGTAGGGCGAATGAAGCCAATCCAACTCTTCGCCGTATTGCACCACAAAAATTGCCGCAAGAATAAATATTGCCCACACAACCATTCCGAGCCAATCTACGCCGTAAAGTGGCATTTTGGGCATCGGACGGAACGGGCGCATCAGTATGAACGCACCTAAGACAACGAGAAGCAATAGTCCAACAGTAAAATAATGTATGTATTGCCAATTGAAATAATACATTATGTAACTTGCGGCGATGTCGAAAACGTGAATAAAGCCAAGCACGACGAAAAACACAAATGATAGGAAGACCGCGTAGTTATGTGTCGGTGCGATTTTCGGTAGGATGGACGAAAAACATTCAAAAGTACCGAATAGCCTGAAAAATCCAGCCACAAAGCAAAGTGCCATCAACAGCGGTTGCGACTGCACGTGTGGAACAATCAGGTTTATTGTTATCAAGACCAAAGCGGCTGTAATCAGGCACGTGCGGTTTGTAAAGCGGAATTTCAGTCGGAACGCCAGCGGGAAATACATCGTCAGTCCGACAAGCACGGTACAGCCAAGCATGCGCACATCATCAGGCGTAAGTGATAAACTGCCAGACATTTGATTCATCGCACAAAAGTATATCCCGTTGGAAAACTGAAAGCAGACTAAGAACAGAATATAAATCCAGAACCGCAACGGGTCGGGGACAAATTCCTTGAAGACATTGTCTTTTTCTTCTGTTGTCATCGTATTTTTGTATTTAATCTTGTATCATCTTGTAAATCTTATTAAAATCGTGGTTCAAGACAATAAGGCAAGGTAAAAGGAGCGCGCAGATAGCGCAGAATTTTAAATTCTTTCTTTTACTTTTCCCCATGTGTTCGCATCAAACAGACAAGAATCTCGCATGGTGTGATACATCTCTTTGAACCGACATATCGGTATCATAAAACCCAACATGTTCGGTTCAAAATGCACGCGAACAGAAATGTCGAACAACCCTAAAAATGTTCGTCGCCCTTTTCGCTCATTTTCTATCACCGCATTTGTTACCATTGCAGAGCAACCCGAACCAAATATCGCAGTAACCGCATCATCAGCATTGTTGTCAAAATAAGCCCACGCCGTCAAACCTGAAATTATGTCGGGATTGGCAAAAAATATAATTCCTTCAACATCGTCAAAATTTGTGATTTTGTCGATGCGCACAAAATTAAGATATTTTTTTTCAGTGCGGGGAACGCCCAATTTTTGCGCAAAATCAACCACCATTTCAGGCGTTTTCTTGTATTTTTCTTTTAGCGAAACAAAATTTGGTACGTGTTCGGGCATATCGGTAAATCCCGTGTAAA
The DNA here is from genome assembly GCA_025999735.1 of Bacteroidia bacterium. Lineage (GTDB taxonomy): Bacteria > Bacteroidota > Bacteroidia > Bacteroidales > Marinifilaceae > JAISHE01. The sequence goes on from BNXR01000038.1 coordinate 8,984, forward strand.
ATTTTCCGCCCCCGCAACCGATATTATCCACACTTAATCCAAGCGCATTACCTTCTCTGACAGGTTTCATTCCTTTGAAAAAACAGCCGCCGATTTTCTCTGTGTTTGCGATTGCCGTATCGGAATACCAAAACACAATCGGTAGTTCGACAGCTTCGCCAAACGCCTCTTTGTAGTTGTTTATAAACGTTTCTATTTTCATGTTATTAACTTTTTATGCCCTTTCGAGCGAAATTTTTCCTGCATTTTGCAAAAGTTCTCCGTTGGAGGTCAAAACATTGTCAAGATGTTTTGACCTATCATACATTGTCATTGGTTTTTCTCGCTCTACTTGTCGTTCTGTCATTTATGAAACCAAAATAAGTGATTTAATAATACTTACCGCTGTTTTAATCTGATTACTCTGAATCTTTTTGTTTGGCTTTTTCTCGATAAGTCCTAAATAAATATGACCTTGTGTTTCATAGAAATAAACGCGATACGCCACAGGTTCAAAAATTCTTAATTCAAAAATTTTTATTTCCGCTTCTTTTTCAGGCGTAACATCTTTTATTAATTCTTTGTCAGCGAAAAATGGCGTGATACCATTTCTTTCTTTTGCTTTAAGAAAATGCTGTATTATAACTTCTTGCATCTGTGGAGTAGCTTTGTTAAATTCACCAACAAACGCATTTCTACAACTATTCCCACCCAAAGTTAACTTTAGTTTCTCAAAATTATTTGCTTTTGATTGAATAGATTCTTTAATTTTTTCCTCAACATATTGTGTATTCTTTGTTTCTCCGAACAGATTTATTATACAAAATTCGTTATTACCACTATCTACAATAGCTAAAGTGTTTTTACACAAGTGTTCATGCAATGCTAATGAAAATAAGGTGCCATTATTTTCGTGTACTATTTTTGCATTAAACGCATTGTAAGGCTTCTCATCAATAACAAGCAAATATTTGTTCTCTATCAATTTTTCTTCATCATTGCTTTGAAAGTAATTATCAATTGGATATTTACGAAATACAGAATAAGCATATTGTCTTAAATCTCTGTTTGTATCAGGTATGTCCTGAATACATTGTTGTAAAGTATATGAATACTCATTTAAAGATATTTGGCTTGGGAGTTGTGAGGTTATAATTCCTTCTATATCATCCGAATATTTAGTTTTCAATAACTTATATTCTATCAGAGTATTTTTAAAACATGATGTAATATCATGTTTGCATTTATCTAATGGAAAGCAATCATTAAAATAGAATTGAAACATATTACATTAATTTTGAGGAATTAATTTCAAATTGGTCAAAAAAACCTTTATGCCACTCTTTTATCCTGCCATCATTGGTAAGTATTGGCGAAAAAACTTCTGTGTTTTTCTTGTCGTTCAATTCAAACCAATGAATTTGAATGTCATCAGCAATATTCAATTCTTTTGCAGCAATACGAATACCATCAAAAATATGGTCGCTATGTGTTTCAATAATGATTTGAGCACCTGCTTGGGAACACAAAGCAATTAGTTTCGCTATTTCGGTTTGTCCTTTTGGGTGTAAATGGGCTTCGGGGTTTTCTATGACAACTAAACTATTCGGTATAATAGTCCCTACCAATAAAGCTGTGATTACAGGAAGAGTATAACTAAGCCCAAAACCAACATTCGTTGCCCTGTGATCATTGAATTTAGAATAGGAAGAGTCACTCATTTTTTGTATTTCGTAGCCAAATTCCACATTTGGGGCAATAACGCTCAACCAACCCCGAATATTATGTAATAATGTGAAACTTTCCGAATTTTCATGCCTCAATTGTTCATTAAGTTTTTCATCGCCCAATTGCTCAATACATTGCAACACATTTTCTCCGTTTTCTCCTATTTTACTTTTTTTAGAAGTATCGCTATAAATGGGTATAGAAGTTTTTGGCCCAAATCTATTTGCGGAAATATAAATTATTTCAGGAAATTTCAAATTGTCGTTTTTAACCATTTTTACCGGATTAGAAAATAGAACTGAAAATGAATTATCTTGGTCGTCAGATACCCCAATGGAAAAAGGCTCTCGTGAATAGGAGTTTTTTAGTTCTTCAACTGAGCCATGCCCATCTAAAATGATATTTTTATCATCGTTGGCGGATTTTTCCAACATGCGTAACGCTTGAATGACAGAACTTTTACCACTACTATTCAATCCCGTTAATACGGTTAATTGATTTAAAGTCAAATCCTGATATAAAAAAGATTTGAATCTTTTTAATGAAATTTCTTTTATCATGTCGTGTGATTTTTTAATAGTTGTGATAATTGTTTATATCTCTCTTGTATAGAAGCATATTTCAGACTGTCGCGTGAAATGAGATAATTAAAATTATAACTATCTAACAGTTGGTTGTATTCAGCGTGAAATTGTTTTTTGTTTTTACATAAAATGTCATATTCAGAATCACTCAAATTAGCAAGTAGTACAGTCCACACTTCAAATAAAGATTTATTGATTGGAGTTCTTCTATTATTTCCATAACTTTTTCTAAAAGAATGTTTTCCAAAAATCTTCTTTGCCCGAATCATTCCTTGAATAAAGGATTTTTTTAAATTAACAATTTCATACTCCACTATATCGTTGATTTGCACCCCATCTTTCTTTGTATTTTCTGCTTTGAAGAACTTTATACCCTCTATACTTTGAAAATCAGACATTATATTGATTATACGCATTGTATCACTTAGAAAATTATCCATATCATTATTCTTTGGGTATGATAAATAATTTCTAACTATAAAAGCAATACTTCTTAAAATGAGTTCCTGTTCCATCATTCTCCCTGATTTAACAGAATAATCGGTAGCTTCTAAAAACTCTTTTGTTTTTGCTAATTCTTTTAACAGTTGGGAAGATTGCCCTGTATAGAGGGCATTCCTAATTTCCTGAGAAGTTAGAGGTGCTCCTCCTGTGTTAATCCTTTTAAATACATTCCTTTTTACTTCTTCAGGGGTACTTGGATTTATTACTGTCAATGTAAACTCGGTTTCTAAAATCCTGTCTTGAATATCAACAGGCAATTGATTGAAATTACAATTATCATATTTACTGCCCCAAAATTCCAATTTTTGAAGTCTAAATCCGTTCCCCTTTTTTGACAAGTCTTTCGTTGCCAAATAATCTTTCCCCAAAACAAAATCTCTAATGGTACTCAGCCTTTGGAGCCCGTCAACCACAGAATAAACGCCATTTTCGTCAGCAGACACATAAAACATAGGAATTGGTATTTTCAGCATAAGTGATTCTATCAATCTACTTTTCTTTTCGATTGTCCAAACCTCGTTTCTTTGAAAGTCAGGATTTAATATAATATTTCCTTGCACCAATCTTCTTAAGCATGTATCCATTGTCAATGGTTTCTTCTCTATGGATATTTTCTCAATATCATAAGGGTAGTATTCTTCTACCTCTTCTTCAACATCAAGTACTGGAACATATTCATCTTCATCTTCAAAGTTCTCTGATTCTTCAATTATCTGAATGGTAGAACTTCTAAAATTTAACTGATAACAATAAATGATATTCTCTTGTGTGTCTTGTAATTTTAAAATGGATAAATCCGTCAAATTAGGCAATGAAAAATTTCGGATTAATTCATATCCACTGTCATTTGATTTGATATAAACGCGCGGAGGAGTGATTTGTGTTTGTTCGCAAACCGCAAATTTAATCACTTCGGATAAATTTTGTGCTTCACTATTTAATTTTTCCCATAAAACATACATATCGTTTTCTGATTGGAAACGATATGGTTGTGACGGATTATAATATTCATATTTACTATCATATAAATATTTCAATAAATTTTCTTTTGATAGAAAACAATTATTTTCAAAGCCTTTGGCCCCATAAAAATTCCGCAATGCAGCATCATCATTTCCAATATATAATTTTGCCTCTCCGCTCCCGGAGCCAATTTTATTGTTTCGTGCAACAAAAGAATCGGCAATAGTTTGATTCCTTTTGCCAAGAATTTTGTATGAATTTTTATTGATAGTTATTGTTTCCATATTTTATTTTCCAAATTTTGTTATATCCATTTGTTTTAAAATCGCAATCAATATATCTACAACAATACTATTTCCTGCTTGTCTATACATCTGAGTATCACTTACTACTTGTTTAAAATCATCTCGAAATCCCATCAAACGCAGGCATTCTTTTGGAGTTAATTTTCTAATGCGACCTTTATGTGTAACATAATTATCGATTCCTGCGCGGTGCATTTTGTGTATTGTTTGCAAAATAGGGCGAGCAATTTCTAAATCTGTTTTGGTACTTGTCTTGAAATTTTTAGTTCCCTCTGCCAAAACATAATCTCTCACTTTATCAGATAAATAATATTTTTCTTCTACTGTATTAACATCAAAAATAAATTCATCAAAATTATAGTCGTTAACTTCTTCAAATACAAAATCGCCATGCCAATTATATTGTTGATTTGCTTTTTGACACAATGCTATATTCCCATTTATCTGTGTATAACATTTATTTTTATTTTTGGAACTTGTTACAAATTTTATTCCTTTTTCTTTTAAGTAATAGTTTGATTCTGTGAAGTCTTCGAGAAAATCCTGCATTGTATATTCCAGCTGAATTTTGTTTGGAAATTCAAATTTTATAGAATGGTCTTGAAAACCAACGACAAAGATTCTTTCCCGATTTTGTGGAATAGCATAATCTCGGCTATTGAGAACCTGATACTTTATCTTATATCCCAAATCATTAAAAACATCTGTAACAATTTGCCATGTTTTACCATTATCATGATTTACCAGCCCTTTAACATTTTCAAAAATGAAAACTTTTGGTTTAGTTTCATTTACGACACGAGCAAAATCATAAAATAGAGTTCCTCGTATATCTTCCAATCCTTTACGTTTGCCCACTATAGAAAAAGCTTGACATGGGCTTCCTCCAACTAAAATATCTATTTTATCCTCGTATTTTTTTGCAGAAAATTTCGTTACATCATTATGCCAATCTTGTGGATTTATTTTATAATTTGCTTGATAACTTTCTTTTACATGCGGGTCTATATCGCCAGCAAATACTATTTCGTGTTTTAAACCCAATCGCCGAAAAGCGTGTTCAATAGCCCCAATTCCACTAAACAAAGTACCTAATCGAATTTCTGCATTTGGGTTGCAAAAATCCAATAAACGCCAATCGTCTTCTTTTACAGGAATTGTTTGACTGTTTAATTTTATTTTTGTTAGATATTCGACTTTTTGTTCTGCAAGTTTTAAAACTGAGGAATCAAAATTGTTGTCATATATTTGTTTAGCAATTTTTTCACTTACATATTCTTGACGCATGTGGTCATAATCAAGCCTGAAAATTTCGCAAACATGTTGGAGTCGTTTTTCATCAAAATCCCGCCTGCCTGTTTCAATTTTGCTGAGATTTGCTACATCTATCTCTAACAAAATTGCCAATTGAGATAAAGATAATCCTTTTTTTATCCTTAAGTCTCTGATATGCTGTCCAATATAAAAATCCATATTTTAGTCATTTAAATGACAAAGTTAATACTTTTTTGGCGATAATAAGTTCCCCCAAAATATTATTATTTGTCCAACGCTTGAAAATTTCATTCAATACCTCACTTTACATTCCACATTCATTCCTGCCGCTAACTGCGACAAAATCTCGTTGTCGTTATTCGCTGTAAAAGCGATTTTTACAGGAACACGCTGCTCGGTTTTTACGAAATTGCCAATGGAATTATCGTGCGACTGGGGCGAATATTTCGCACCTGTAGCACTGGAAATAGCGACAATCTCACCCTCAAATTTCACGCTCGGGAAAGCGTCAATCGTTATTTCCACCATACTGCCGATTTTCAAGTACTTGCGTTGCGTTTCACGGTAGTTCGCAATGACCCACTTTTGCTCGCTGCTCACCACCGAAAGCAAGTTTTGTCCGGGCATTACAAGTTCGCCGTTCTGAGCGGTTTTGCTCGAAGTGTATCCGTCACAGGGAGCGAGAATAATGGTGTAGGACAAATTTAATGCTGCCAAATCCAACGCTGCCCGACAAACTTCAATTGCGGCATCGTTTTGTACAAGGCGTTGTGTCTGCTCGTCTTTGGTAAGGCGAGTCGATTGTTTTTGTCGCTGCATTGTTTCAAGTCTTGCCCGCAACGATTCATATTGCATTTTTGCGGCATCGAACTGCTGACGGCTAGTGGCGTTGTTGTCCAGCAGTTTTTTATAGCGGTTATAATCCGTTTCAGCATTGGCAAGCAACACGTTTACTTCTTCAATACCTGCATCGCTGACAGCAAGGTTGTTCGCCGTAGTGGAGATGGTTGTTCTCATCACCGATTTCCCTGCTAAAGCATTCGCGTAATCGGCTTTTGCCTGCGCCAAATGCAAACGAAATTCACTGTCTTCAATCACAACAAGCGTATCGCCTTTGCGGACAAATTGAAATTCGCCAAAACGCACTTCTTTGATAAATCCCTGTACGCGGCTACTTACTACCACAATATCTTGCTGCACCTGCGCATTGTTGGTGTATTCGCCGCCAATATGGATAAAGAGCGAAGCAATCCACGCCACGCCGACTAAAATTAGCGTAATGATAATTACATTGGCCACCACTTTTTTCTGTTTCTTATTCATTTTCCTTAATTTACAGTAAGTGATTTGCTTGTTCCGCCCGAATATGTTCCGCCAACATTGTAGCCGTTCACGGTCGTACCGCCGCTTATTGTGCCACCGCTATAAAATGAATAGGAAGTCCCTTTCACAAATTTGGGCGATGAAAGAAGCAACGTTAACGAGTTGCCACCACCCATGCCGCCGCCTGTGCCGCTTGTGGCTGTCGGAACTTGGTAGAGCAAAATCCATTCGCCTGCCGCATTTTTAATGCCGAGTTGCGTGGATGCCGCTGCTGTCAGTCTGATAAAGCCTTGCGTTGAGCCGGACGAGGGACCGCCCATGGATTGTGAGCCGACACCGATAACCGTACCGCCTTGGATTAAAAAAGTATGATTATCGCAATCAAGACCTTCTTCCGAGCCTTGCGAAATGATAGTACCGCCTGTAATCGTAATGGTACCGTTGCTGTCGGTACCGTCGTTGCCACTTGCTTTGCAGTAGATGCTTCCGCCGTTGATTTGGATATGCGTGGCGGCATTCAGGCAATCGTCAACGGTGCGCACTTCGATGTTGCCACCGTTGATAGTCAGTGTGGCTTTGCTTTCCAAGCCCTCGCCGCCGTCGGTCGAACCGCTCAAACGAAGTGTACCACTGTTAATCGTCAGATTACCGGTACTTTTGATGATTTTTGGATTGGCATAATCCGAATTATCTTGTCCGCCACCACCGGGACGTCCGCCACCGCTTGTTGTTCCGCTCACGAGAAATTTCTGTCCGGTCGTACTTGCCGTGATGACGAGTGCATTGTCGCTTGCTCCCGCTGTGCCGATAGTCAGCGTTCCGTCAGCTGAAATGCCTTTACCGGCAGTACCTGAACTGTTGCAAGTTATTGTGCCGCCCAAAAGTGAGATATTGGCATCGCTTTTGATGCAGGCTGCCGAATAGGAATCTTTTACTCCCATTTCGTTGATGTAAACCGCACCGTCGCCCGCTGTCGTAATGTTGATGTCGCCGCCGCTTATCGTAATATCGCCGTCGGCAGATAAACCTTTACCGCCATTGGCTGTTTTGAGGCTGTTAATTGTAATTTTCCCACTGCTGACAGTGATTGTGCCGTCGGCTTTGATTGCAGTACAATAAGATGGGTCATAGCCACTGCCGATTGCTTCGAGCACGGTTGCGCCTGAAGTTTCGAGCGTGATATTTCCGCCATTCACGGCTACATCGGTTTTGCTGCTGATGCCTTTCGACTGCGCACCCGAAACTTTCATCGTGATTGTTCCGCCGCTCACGCTCACGCCTGCATCACCCTTGATGCCTTTTACATCTTCTGCCGTTGATACAATATTGATATTTCCGCCGTTGATAAGTGCCGTACCTGAGCCGGCATCAATACCGTCGCCCAAAGCGGTAATATTCAGCAAACCGCCCGATATACTGAAACCAACTTCGGCATGAAAACCGTCGGAGGCTGCCGATACAACTGTTATGTCGCCGCTACGCACGGTGATACTCTTTTTGCTGCTTGCAATGGCATGTTTTGCCGCAGCACTGATATGGAGTGAGCCATAGCCTTCAAATTCGAGCGAGCCGCTTTTGCTGATGAGTGTGGCGTTTTCTTCGTTAGTCGCATTGTCGGACAGATTACTGTTTCCTTTCAGTTCGACAATGGTTACGCCTTCATTTTTAGTAATCTGAATAGGCGGAAGTTTTGATGCAGAAGCGATTACCGCGTTGTTCAATGTCAGGCGAATTGTATTGGGTGCGCTTGCATTGTTCTGAATTTTAAGCGAACCGCCGGAGGTTGAGCCGGAAACATAAAATTCGACGAGTTCGGAAGAAGATGACGAAATGGTAATGTCCGCACCGCTTTTTGACGCCGTAACGCTTCCATCGGACGGTAAATTGCCGATAGTGGCATCATTATCCGAATAAATGATACTTATAGTATTTGCGCTTATAGTAATCGGTTGTAAGGTAATATTTTGTGATGTCAGGTTGGCAGTATTCACCACAACATCAGTGAGTATCCCTGCGTCATAAGCGTCGAGAGTAACGATGATTTTGTAATTGCCTGCCGGAACATAGATTAGCGAATAAACGCCGTTTGCATCTGTTTTAACAGCCTGTCCCACAAGTGCATTATCGGCAGCCGTTAGCAGTTGAACGTTTGCTCCTGCCGCTGAACTGCCATCGGATTTCGTCGCCACACCGCTAATCGTGTAAGTCGGCACAACAATTTTCTGTAAAACGGCATCCTTACCGCTTACATTTCTTGTTACATCAATGTCGCCGATGCTTGCCGTTTCGTAACCGTTGAGCGTGACAATAATTTTATACGCACCCGCCAGAAGTCCGGAAAACGTGTATGTACCGTTCGCATCGGTAGTTGTTTGTCCAAGATTGTTGCCATTGGCAGGATTTTGAAGTTGGACGGATGCACCGGAAGCCGCACCGCCGTCTGATTTTGTGATTGTTCCGCCAATACTATACGTCGGCGTTAGTTCTTCCACTCTCGGGTCGTCGTCTGAGCTACAGCCGAAAGTCAGTGCTAAAATACTTCCTGTAAAAATTGTAATGATAGTCTTCGTCGTTTTTTCTGTGATTGTTTTCATGATTGTTAATTTTAAATTCATAATATTCCTGAAATGGTTTTTTGTGCATACGCACCTAATATACCTAATATACCTAGCATCACAAATGGTGCTATGAGGAAATAAATTCTGCTCATATAAATTTGAATTATTATAAAAATTTGATTGAGTTAAGGGCTAAAAAACGAAGCCCATCCATTTTGGCGGCATGCCAAAAGAAAGAAGAATCAAATTCTTGGTGCGAAAGGATGAACGTCGCCCCAGGGAAAAGTTCTTGGGACGGAATGGATTTTTACAACACTGTAAATCATTGTGTTATGTTCTGTTGCTTTCATAAATTGCCTCACCTTTGAGGGTGCAAAAGTACGAAAAAAATCGGATTGGAGCAAAATTACGATAAAAAAAGCAAGTCTGCAAAAGAACATTCAGACCCACATTTTTGCATTTCAGTTACCCTTTTCTACCATTCAGTCAAATTTCTAAATCATCCCCGCAAACACTCCCTACCTTTGCATCGTCAAATTATAAAAAAAAATACGATGAGAACAAAGAAAATATGTTTATTAAGTCTGCGGGGGAGTTGTTTATTGACCTTGGGACTATGGTTAGGGCTTATGCCAACTCTCCAAGCTCAACAAGTGACTACCGACACGCTGAGAATGACCTTGTCAGAGTGCATTGAATATGCCATTACCAACAGCTATACCCGTCAGGCAATCAGATTGAACGAAGAAGTCACGGGAATCACGTATGAACAGTCCAAGATGGAACGCTTGCCACAGGTTTCTGCGTCGGCGACAGAGGGTGTCGGGCATACAAAAGGCAATGATGCCGCGTGGAACGGCAGTTATAGTGTGGATGCCAATGTTGTCCTCTTTCAAGGAGGACAGCTCAGTCAGACAATTCAACAAAACCACCTGTCACTTGAACAAGCGACGCATAAAACCAAGCAGTACGATAACGAGCTGACTATTCAAGTGTTGCAGACCTTCCTCACAGCTGTCGGTAACGATGAACTGTTGAGATACCAACAGGCTGTACTGACGGCAAGTGAAGAGCAACTCAAGCAGGGTCAGGAACGTTGGCTGGCAGGGGATATTTTGGAAAGTGACTATCTGCTACTCAAAGCACAATGGATGAATGACCGCAATACGATGGAAACGGCAGCCGCAAATAAGGATAACAACCTTATTGTGCTCAAAAACCTTTTGTCTATGGAGCTAACACAGCCCTTAGAACTCCTTTATCCCGATGCGGTAGAATCCATGACCTACATTCCAACAGTCGAAACCCTCTTGGAATCGGCGATGACAACCTTACCGGACATAAAAATAAGCCAATACGATGTTAAAATCGCTGAAACAGGCTTGAAGATTTCCCGCTCCACCTATTTCCCTACACTGTCATTAGCCGGAAGTATTGGCTCGGGGCATACCGATTTCACCGGATACGCAGACCAAGTTTCCAATCGCTTTAACCAACAAGTCGGTTTGACTGTGAGTATTCCCATTTTTGACAAGACCAAAACCCGCTCCAACGTGAAACGCAGCAAAATAGCCTTGCAACAAGCGGAATTAGAAAAAAAACAGACAGAGCAAGACATCAGGCAAACACTTCTGAATGAGCATAGTCGCGTAGTCATCGCCCAAAAGCAATTTGAAACGGATAAGGTGAAACAAAATGCCTATCTGAAATCATTGGAGGCATATAGAGCAAAATTTGATAGCGGGTCCATCACTGCTGTAGAATTGTTACAACAACAAAATAACTATATCAAGGTCTTAAACGACTATATACAAAGCAAATATGAATTTATGCTAAGACGGAAAATCTTGGATGTCTATATGGGGGCGGGGT